>NZ_JAQYWT010000270.1:0-32236 GCF_036322545.1 Streptomyces sp. SP18BB07 | reverse complement strand
CTCGACGGCGGGCCAGAACTGCGGGTTGTTGGTGAACAGTTCCGTGAAGTTGTGCAGCCCGACCCACTTGATGGAGTCGAAGCCGATGCCGTCCCAGGTGGTGAAGGCCAGCAGGATCGACGCCAGGGCCGTCACCCAGACAAGGGCGACGTGCAGGATCGTCGGCAGACCCGCCATCAGACCCAGCGTCAGCCTGTCCCGGCGGGTCAGCAGGCGCTGGTGGCCCTGCGGAACCCGCCTTTGCGGCATCGCGGCGCCCGGAGGCGGCACCGCGGCCGCCTCCGGGATCTTCGTGGTCGTTTCGGAGCTCATGATGTCGGTGTTCATCCGCTTCGGAAGGGGGCCGGGCTCAGCCGGACGCGAAGATCGTCTTCTTCTGCCGCTCGATGGACGAGAGCAGGCTGTCGATACCCTTGGGGTCGCGGATGAACTTCTGCAGCGCCGGCTGCATCACCGTGGAGGTGAAGTCGGGGCGGCTGTCACGGTCCATGAACTGGGTGAGATGCTTCGCCTGGCTGATCATCTCGTAGCCCTTTTTCTGCAGGGCGCTGTAGCCGGAGGTATCGGCCTTCGTGGAGGCGGCGATCAGGCTCGGGTCGGCCTTCAGGTAGATCTCTTCGGCCTCGGCCGTGCCCAGGAATTCGAGCAGCTTGACGGATCCGGCATGGTTCTTGGGCTTCTTGCTGAGCATGATGCCGTCGGTGGGGGCCTCGACGGTGTCCTGCCCGTACGCCGGGTCGATCTCCGGGAAGGGGAAGAAGTCGAGGTCGTCCAGGTCGGCCTTGTCGGTGAACTGCTGGGCCACGAACATGCCGAGCATATACATGCCGGCCTTCTTGGCCACCAGGGTCTGCGCGGCGTCCTGCCAGGTGCGACCGACCGCGCCCTCCTGGTGGTAGGGGAGGGTCTCGGCCCAGGTGTCGAAGACCTTGCGGACCTTCGCGTCGGTCCACGACGCCCTGCCTGCCATCAACTCGACATGGAAGTCGTAGCCGTTGAGGCGGAAGTTGATCTGGTCGAAGGACCCCATCGCCGGCCAGGCGTCCTTGTCGCCGTACGCGATCGGGACGAGACCGTCCTTCTTCATCCGCTTGCACAGGGCGATGTACGCGTCCCAGGTGGTGGGGACCTCGTAGCCGTACTGCTGGAAGACACTCTTGCGGTAGAAGACCGCCCACGGGGACGTGGTGAGGGGCACGAGGTAATACTTGCCGTCCTGACCCTTGCTCAGGTCGTGCATGGCCGAAGGGAAGTTGCCGCCGATCGTCTTCCACACGTCGTCGATGGGGGAGGCGAGCCCCTTGGCCGCGAAGAACTGCATCCGGTAGCCGGCGAACCACTGGAACACGTCGTCCGGGGTGCCCTGCAGATAGGTGTTGATCTGCTCCTGGAAGGTGTTGTGGTCCTTGGTGTTGATGTCGACCGCGATCCCGGACTGCTTCGTGAAGGCCGCGTAGACGTCGGCGTAACCCTTCTTCGGCACCGCGTCCGACGCGTTGGAGCCGACGGTGACGGTCTTGGTGGAGCCCGACGACTCGGAACTGCCCGCGCAGGCGCCCAGCAGGGGGATGCCGGCACCCAGAAGCGCGGCTCCGCCGAGTCCCCGGAGCACGGTGCGACGACTGGTGTCAGGCATGGACTGACCAAGGGATGAAGGGCGCATTTCGACTCCTGACAGGGCTGGCGGTACCCGGACTCGGCGCGTCAGCCGAAGAGGGTGGGCGGAGAAGTGGCCGCTGCACGGCGAGAACTAAACACGATCGAACAAATGCGATCGGTGGTCGCCAGGAAGCGTGAACGCTCCGTGTGCCGGCTGTCAAGACTCCGCGTCGGGTGATGTGCGACGCATCAGGTCCGGCCGGGAGCCCGATGTGCGGGCAGTCGCAGCCGACGGGCAGGGCTGTCCCGGCGGGCCGTCGAGTCGTTCCGCATGAGGAAAAGGTCGCTTGAGCTGCAGAAATGAAGGTAGAACGGGTTTCCTCGCATGCCTGATGCACCCCCTCCGCCCGGCCGCAGGCCTCGACGTCCTCTCGCATCGGAGGCAAGTGGCGTTGCGTGAACTCTTGACGTGCGCTCGGCGTGTGCGTACACATTGACCGCGCGGTCAGACCGCGCGGTCATTCACTTGACCTCGTTCGATGGCGAACACTCGGCCATGAGGAGACTTCATGACAACAGGGGTGGAGCGCGGTGCAGCCTCCTCCGCGCCGCGCAGTGAGGACGTGGCCAGGCTGGCCGGTGTCTCACGCAAGACGGTCTCCCGGGTCCTCAACAACGAGCCGTACGTCTCCGACGAGTCCCGCCGACGTGTCCTGGCGGCCGCCGAGGAACTCGGCTACCGCTTGAACCACGCGGCCAGGGCACTGGCCTCCGGCCGTACCCGGTCCATCGGTGTCGTCGCTCTGGCAACGGCCGGGTACGGAACCGCCTCCCTGCTGGTGGGCATCGAACAGGCCGTACGGGACGCCGGTTACGCGCTGCGCGTCGTCAACACCCCGGACGGCGACCCGCACAGCATCGCCGGCGCGCTGGAGTCACTCCTGGAGCAGGGCGTGGACGGCATCGTCGTCTCCGTACCCATCGTCGAGGGTGAGGTCCCGGTCGGCGTCGACGTGCCGGTCCTCTTCGTCGGAGCGCCGCCCGCCTTCACCGCCGCCCGGACACTGACCGTCGGCGTGGGGGCCCACGAGCTGGCCCGCGCGGCCACCGAACACCTGCTGGACCTGGGACACACGACCGTCCATCACCTCGCCGGTCCACGCCGGTGGTACGCCACCAAGGACCGCATCGAGGGATGGCGGGCGGCGCTGGCGGCCCGCGGCGCGCACGAACCACCCGTGCTGAACGGCGACTGGTCGGCGGCCTCCGGGTATGCCGCGGGCCTCGGACTGGCCTCGGACCGCTCCGTGACCGCGGTGTTCGCCGCGGGCGACGAGATGGCCATCGGACTGATCCACGGCCTACGGGAAAGCGGTCGTCGTGTGCCGGAGGACGTCAGTGTCGTCGGCTTCGACGGCAACCCCGTCTTCGCCTACGTCTCCCCGCCTCTGACCACCGCCCGTCAACCCTTCGAGGCGGCGTCGAGCGAGGGAATCCGGCTCCTCCTCCACGCCATGGAGCAGCCCGACACCGAGCTGCCGCCGGCGAACGATCCACCCGTCGAACTGATCGTCCGCGGTTCCACGGCGCCTCCACCGTCCCCCTGATCCCGGTCGTAGCAAGCGCCAATGCTCCGGCGCACCCACACGCCGGGGCGCTCCACCTCCGCCCCTCCACCCCCGCCACTCCGCGCCTGTCGACGCGCCCCCGCGCAGCGACTCGCGCCCGGCAGCGTCACCCCGGCTGTCACCCCGGCCGTCACCCGGCCGTCACTCGGGCAACGCGCCCAACGAACTCCGCCGCGTCACCTCCGAGCCGTTCCGAGCCGGCGGCGGACACCGAAACACACCTTGCCCTTTTCCCTGGGAGCCGCAATGTCCCCTGCGCAGACAGGCGCCAGATCCGGCGCCGCTCCGCGTTCCCGCCGTCCCATCTCCCTCTTGTCCGTGGCCTTCGTCCTGCTCGTCGCGGCGATGACCATGGTTCTGCCCACCGGCCGGGCGGACGCCCTGGCCCGTCCCTCGCAGACGATGTACACCCCGCCGTCGGGTGCGCCCTCGCCCGGGTCGCTCTACCCGCGGGCGATGCGTATGCAGCACAACGGCTCGGCCAACGGCACGATGCTGGCGACGTTCGAGCAGTACACCTCCGGCACACCGGTCTTCCCGATCTACCGAAGCACCAACAACGGAAACTCCTGGTCGAAGATCTCGGAGGTCGCCGACACGCAGAACGGCTGGGGCATGCGCTGGCAGCCCGAGCTGTACGAACTGCCCACCGCGGTGGGCGGCTTCCCGGCCGGCACCATCCTGGCCGCCGGAGCCTCGGTCCCCTCGGACCGCTCCGCCATCAAGATCGATGTCTACGCCAGCACCGACCGCGGACAGACCTGGACGTTCGTCAGCAACATCGCCACCGGCGGCCCCGCGTACGACCAGAACGGCAACGGCAACACCCCCGTTTGGGAGCCCTTCTTCCTCCACGCCAACGGCAAGCTGATCGTCTACTACTCCGACCAGCGCGACCCCGACCACGGCCAGAAGCTCGTGCACCAGGTCACCACGGACCTCCGTAACTGGGGTCCGGTCGTGGACGACGTGGCGATGCCCACCTACAGCCAGCGCCCGGGTATGCCCAGCGTCGCGAAGCTGCCCAACGGCAACTACGTCATGACGTACGAGTACGGCGGCTCGCCCTCGGGCAACTTCGCCGTCTACTACAAGATCTCCGCCGACCCGGAGGACTTCGACTCCGTCACCGGCATTCCCCTGCGGTCGACGGACGGCGTGGTCCCCACCAGCACCCCGTACGTCACATGGCTGCCCACCGGAGGTCCGAACGGCACGCTCGTCGTCGGCGCCTACAGCACCAGCGACCTGTTCCTCAACACCCAGAACGGCGCCGCGAACACCTGGACGCGGATCACCTCCAACGTCGCCAACGGCTACAGCCGCGGCATGGTCCCGCTGTCCGACGGCCACAGCCTGCTCGTGCTCAGCGGCGGCAACGGAGGCAGCAACCTCTCCAACCCCGTCACCTACAGCACCATCGACCTCGGCGGCGGCATCTCGGACGGCGCCACGTACACCGTGTCGAACGCGGGCAGCAACCTCATGCTGAGCATCGCGGGCGGTTCCACCGCCAACGGCACGCGCGCCACTCAGCAGACCGCCGACAACGCCACCGACCAGCAGTGGCGCTTCGTGCAGCAGAGCTCCGGCTACTTCAAGATCTTCAACGTGGCCAGCGGCAAGGTCCTCGGTGTGGAGAGCCAGTCCACCGCCGACGGCGCCAGGATCCTGCAGTGGGACGACAACGGCACCCTGGACCACGAGTGGGCCGTCTCCCCGCACCAGGCCGGCGGGTACAGCATCACCAACCGTGTGACCGGCAAGTACCTGGAGATCCCGAACGCCTCCACCGCGGTCGGCACCGCCGCCGTCCAGTGGAGCGGCACCAGCTGCGCCTGCCAGCGCTGGGACCTCACCCAGACCGCTCTGCCCCCGCTGGGCACCGGGCAGTACGTCCTCGTCAACAAGAACAGCGGCAAGTACCTCGACATCCCGCAGGGCTCGACCGCCACCAACACGGCAGCGCAGCAGTGGCAGAACTCGGCCTGCTTCTGCCAGCTGTTCACCTTCCAGTCCGCCGGCGGCGGAGCCTGGACCATCAGGAACGTCAACAGCAACCTGAATCTGGACATCCGTAGCGGCTCCACCGCTGCCGGAGCCGCCGTCGTCCAGAACACACCGTCCACCGCCAACTCGCAGAAGTGGACCCTCACCGACGCGGGCAACGGCTACTACAAACTCAAGAACGTGGGCAGCGGCTTCAACGCCGCCGTCGGCCAGTCCTCGACCAGCAACGGCGCGGCAGTCGTGCAGTGGAACGACCTGAACAACGACGACCAGCTCTGGAAGATCGTCCGCATCAACTGAGCGGCTGCGGATGCTGCGGATGGTGCGGGAGCGGGCGTGTATCCACGCCCGCTCTCCGCGTTCACCAGGGCCCGATCGACGAACCCGAGCACCGGTCTCAGGCGTCAGGCGTCAGGCGTCAGGCCCTCCGCAGGCGCTGTTTCTCCTCACACATTGTCTCGACGTAGAGCTCGAAGCCCTGCTATGCGGTCGAAACGGTGTTCGTTGACCGGCTGGTGGCCACGCTGATCCATCTGCGGCACGACCTACCGCACGCGGTGCTGGGACTGCTGTTCGGCGTCGACCGCTCCACCGTCACCCGTGGGGCAACCCCGCGCCTCCGACGTCACCCGCCTTCCGCACCACGTACGGGATCTCGCCCACGGATACCGGTTCCAGGCCCTGCGCAGGGGCGAGTAGACGCAGCGTCAAAACTTTGTGGACCCAGTGATAACGACAGCCTCAGGACCCGCTCCCCATTCTGGTGGCGTGATGAGCACGTACGTTTCACCCGAATCGAGAGAACTTCTCCATGGGTAGACCCTTCCGGATTCCCCTCGCCATGGCGGCCGTCGCCCTGCTGGCTGCGCCTGTCCTGACCGGTTCCTCACTCACCGGCACGGCGACGGCGGCAGAGACCACCACCGCCACCACGACCACCACGACCGAGGCGGTCACCGCCGAGGCCGCCGCGGACCCCGTCTACGCCCGGCTCTACAACCAGGGCACCGGAAAGTGCCTCGCCGTGCCGGGCCCTAACACGGACGTCGAAGGCGCCGAGCTGATCCAGTGGACGTGCAGCACCAGCGAGACCCAGTACTGGGCGCTCATCCCCGTGACGGGCGGCTATCAGGTGAAGAACCTGGCGAGCGGAAGATGCCTCGCCGTGGCGGGCAACAGCAAGGTCCAGGGCGCCATCTCCGTCCAGTCGACCTGCGACGGCGGTGGCGGCGGCGTGCAGGTCTGGGCACACGACTCCATCGACCGGCTGACGAACGCCAACAGCAAGTTCTGCCTGGCCGTCCTCAGCACCGAAACGGCCAACGGAGTCAAGCCCGCTCAGTGGACCTGCGGCACGAACAAGGATCAGCAATGGCTCTGGTAACGGAACAACGTGCCTCGCGACGGCCCCGGCCGGCCCTGCCGGCAGGTCTCCTCGGTCTCGTCGCCGCGCTGCTCGTGACCCTGCTCATCGCCCCGGACCGCGCGTCCGCCGCGAGTATCTCCGCCCCGAAGGTCGCCTACCAGAACACGGCGACCGAGGGCGACGGGCCTCGCACCCCCGACATCATCAGCACCAGCGCGAACGACGCGGTCGTGGTGTGGCGGGAGGGCACCACCGCCACCGTGATCACCGACACCTCGGGACCGGTCGTGGACCACGGGTACATCAGGTACTCGTACACCACCGACGGCGGCGCGAGCTGGAGCCGCCCGCAAACCCTGGCGCAGGAGACCAGCGAACACTCCTGGCACTACGTCGAGCTCTACAAGACGGGCGACCGCATCCTCGCGTACATGGGCAGAACCTCGCCCGCCAACCGCAGAGGCCTGCCGATCGACGCCATCGTCGCCAAGGAGAGCACCGACGGGGGGCACACCTGGCACGACTTCACCGTCAATCTGCCGCTCGCCGACCACGGGAACCTCGCCCTCGCCGGACGTCCGGTCCAGATGGCCGACGGAAGGTACGTCATGCCGGCCTGGTGGACGGGCAGGCAGGTCGGGGCGCTGTACTCCGACAACCTCCGGGACTGGACGGCCGGCACCGCCGCCCCGAACCCGACCGACCACCTGCCCGGCGAACCGCAGTTGGTCATCTCCCAGGACGACCCGAACAAGCTGCTCATGGTCGCCCGCAGCAGTCCCCCTGACGGCACATCACCGACGTTCGCCTTGACGGCCACCAGCACGAACGGCGGCGAGTCCTGGAGCAACCTCGCCCTGGACACCAACGTGCCCAACAACGACTCCAAGAGCTACTTCACCAAGGACAGCACCGGCCGGTATCTGACCATCTACAACACCGACTCGGACCCGATTCGGCAGGTCCTGAACTACCGGACCAAGAACCCCGGCAGTGCCTGGTCGAGCAGCAAGCTGTTCGCCAACCCGGCCGGTCCCACCGACCCGACACCGGCCGGCACCGGCGCCGGCTGGGACACGTACCCGATGGGCGACGAGTACGCGCCCGGCAAGTACTTCATCGTCTGGGAGCACGACACCTCGGCCATCCTGGTGAGCAAGCTCGACATCTCCGACACATAGCCCGACCGGCTCCGCCGACCCGGCTGCTTCCGGAGGACAAGCAGTCGGGTCGGCGGCGAAAGTCCACGAGAGCACTTCGGCGCGCTCGGCCCGCTTACGAGTGGCTCCGCCTGGGCCGCCGTACCCTTCCCTACCTGGTGCTGTTCCAGCTCGTCCTGCCGCTGGCCGCCCCTTTGACGGATGCCGTCGCCCTCTACAGCCTCGTGACGGGGACGGCTTCGGTCCCGGCCATCGCCTGGGGCGTGTTCTGCATCGCCCAACTCGCCCTCGCAGCCCATGCCCTCCGCCGGGACGGCGAGAACCTGCGCCACCTGTGGCTGATACCGCTCCAGCGGATCGCCTACCGGACGGCCCTGTGCCTGGTCACCCTGCACGCCCTGGTCACCGCTGCTCTCGGCATGGTGCTGTGCCATGCCGTTGGAGTCGACCCGTTCCCCGATCCAGCACTGCGGCCGACTCCTGCCCAGATTCTTGAGGAGTTCACCAATGCCCAAGCGACGCCTCTCGTATGTCGAGAGGCGCGTTGGTGTAATTGTGGCCGTCGGAGGAGCGCTGAGCCCTCGCCGAGGGAGGCGGCAATGAACAGCAGCGGTACGCGTCACTGGCGCGCCAGCGATGGCAGATCATCACCATCCGACGATCGCGACGACGGGTGACGTTGGAGCGGGGCGTGGGCGCTGCTCGCGTACAGGGCGGCGCCGTCCGAGCTGAAGGAGAGGGGGTCGATCGCCTCGCCCGGTGTGGTCAGCGGGCCGCCCAGGGGCTGCTGTGTGGCCATTACTCGCGGTATAGCGACGGGCTGGTTCGTCACCGTGAAGCGCCAGCTCAACCTGCTGCCGGCTGTCGCACGCCGCCTTGGCACACCCCTCGACTCGACCAGCGAGGCATTCACGGGACCTCACGGCGAGCATCTCCACTCTTGATGCCGGGCTGCCTGTTTCCGGTGGCTGAGGCGCCCCGCCAGTAGAGCGTGACCGAGCCAACTGGTCGGATGCCCCAGGCCCGTCGCAGCCTGACTCTCAACTGACCCACGCATATTGGCAATTACTCCAATTCACGTGTCCTGCTGACTCGGTCCGTAACAGGCGCTTGCCGCTCCAGTGGCCAGCGCCCAGTAGCGGTCGCCAAACGACCAGTGCCACCACTCCGTGGGGTAGTTCACCAAGCCCGCGGCGGTCAGCACGCGCCCCAAGATCTCCCGGTGCGTGCGCGCCTGTGCGCTGATCCCGGCAGCGTCGGTGTAGCAGGTGCCGGCGCTCTCTTCCGGAGTCGCGTTCATCGGTGTACCCAGATCCAGTTCACGGCCGTCCGCATCCGCGAGTGTCAGATCCACTGCCGCTCCCGCGCTGTGTGGCGCGATCTCCGGTGGTGACACGAAGCGGCTTGCCGCCGACCGGATCTGTTCCTCGGACCATTCAGGCTGCTCAGCTCGCAGTCTCGCCGCGTATTTTCCAAAGTAGCGGCGCTGTAGCTCCGGGGGACGATAGCCCTCAACCACCAGGAGCCTCAGCCCAGCCGGCAAGCGCGCCTGCGCCTGGAGGAGACGTTCCAGCACGCCTTCCCGCAGGTAGAAGAAGGCGTCCGAGTCGTCCTGCTTCCGCACGTCCACAAGAAGTGGCCCTCTCCGGACATCGACCAGCGGCTCACCGCACTCGTAGACGGGGACGGCCGCTACCCGTGGATCCGACATCAAGATGATCTCACTCATCCCGCGATGATCTCGCGAGTGCTTCCCGGTCATCAACGACCACAACGTTGCCCAATGGCGCCCGGCGAACGTTCCTGGTCACAGCGCTAGCAAGGACGGCATCCACCTGGACCGGCCACCCGGCTGCCATCGTCTTGCATCCCCTTCTGCCGGCGGCGGCGTGCGCCGCCAGCGGGGGACACGGCGAAGGTCCCGGCAGAGCACAGCGTCGGGACCGGGAAGGGACCGGACGGCGAAAGGGCTCAGGGCTCCCTCTCCGCTGACCGGGAGTTCACCCCCCACGGGCCTCGATTCCGAGAAGCTCGCCACGGCCGACCGCCCCAGCGGGAAATCGGGCGGCACTTGGGGCTCTTCGTCGACGACGCCAACGGAAGCCACACAGTCAAGACGGCGATCGCGGGTTCCTGGATCGGCCTCGGACTGGCCCGCACGGACTGGGACTGGGACTGCGCGCTCGACTTCGCGGTCGTCGACGGCGGCAAGACCCTCTGCGCGACCTTCGACCCCGACGACCCCTGCAGCCTTGACGTCCGCTTCACCCGGGAGAAGGGCCAGGGCCGAGATTCGTCTCAGCCCGCAGCCCGTACGGCCCCAGCGCTCGCGAGGTCGACACCAGGTGACGCTCCCGGCCCGCAAGACGGCCTTTGCCAGGGTCGGCGAGGACGTTGTGGTATCGCTGCGGAGCTGTGGCAGCCCCTCCTGCGCAGGACGTTGCGTCTCGGAGGGGCGCGGCAGCCGCCTGACGGGCGCGCCGGTCAAGACTTCGTGATGTTGCCCAACGCGGCCCTGGGCACAGTGCGGGTGACCACCGGCTCCATTGCCCCGTGCTTACGAGGTGTTTGGCCGATTTGTGAGCCGGAATGCCTGTGCCGCTCGGCGTCGGCAGGGCGCGAAGGGGCCGGCGAGGGGCGCCGGCCGAGGGGGACTTCTACCCGCCCACAACCTCAGGAGTGCATTCGTGTCCCAGGCGCGTCCCATCGCGCACCAGCGTGCGCAGGTCGGGGACGCCGACGGCATCCCAGCATCCCATTTCGCCGGTACGTCTTGTCGCACGGTGGCCCTCTGAGCAGCCTCTTAGGCGTCGGCCCCGGCCGGGTGGTCAGAAACGTCATCAGGTCGGATGCCCGCGAGAGTCGGGCCGTGCTCGGAACCCCGCACGCCATGGTCCTCCGAGGCCCGCTGCCCATCCCATCACACCCCTCCAAGGAGCGACATGAGCGCATCACGCATACGTAGCATCCGGACCTCTGTGAAGGCGGCCGCCGCTGCTCTTCTTGCCGCGCCACTGATCATCGCCGGACTGGCGACCCCGGCCGCCGCAGGCACCAACTGCGACGGTGGTTACCACTGCGTCTTCTGGTCCGGCTTCGACAGCGCCCAGCACAGGTACTTCAACAGCGACACGAACTTCGCGGGCGACACGTTCAACCGGACCAACTTCGGCAGTGCCGGCGCCAACACGAGCGTCAACGACAACGCTTGGTCGGCCAGCAACTCCAGCACCGGCGGTTACTACAGCAAGTACTACCTCAACAGCGGTTACACCGGCGGGATGCTCATCTGCATCGCGCCCGGCAGACAGGCCGAGCACAAGTCGGCCCTGCTGACGGCGAGTTCTCTGCAGCTCAGCACCTCCAACCCGGGCGGTTGTTTCTGACCGTCCGCACGAGCAAGGGGTCCGGCGACCGCGTCCGCGGCGCCGGGCCTCCGGACGATCCCGGAGCACCTCCGCATACCTCGCACACCTCGGAGCCAGCACCATGCCGCTGACCGCGCCGCGCAAACGTATCCGCCGTGTCGCCGCACTCACGCTCGTGATCGTCATCGGCGGAGCCGCCTGGACATTCGCCGAGCGGTCCGGGCAAACCCCGTCGGTGGCCGCCCAGCCGGTGACATCCCCGGCCGAACTGAGCAGGCGGCTGCCGTTCCACCCCATCCTCTACGCGGGGCCGGGCGCTGGGGTGAACACCATCAGAGCCGAGCAGCAGCTCACCGTCTCCTGCATGAAGAAACACGGCTTCACTTACACGCCCGCCCCGATCACGGTCGTCGACGAGGCCAAGGCGGGCCACCGGGCACCGTTCGGCCTGGAATCCCTCGCACCGCCCCCCGAGGCGACCGAAGCGGCACCGGCCGAGGTACCGAAGAGCGAGGCATTCACCCGCGCGCTCTACGGCGACCCCGACGACCTGATCACCGCCGAGGGCAAACAGCTCAGGGTCAGCATGCCCGCGAACGGCTGCCAGGCCGAGGCCGAGAAGCAACTGCTCGGGGATCAGCGGCTGCGCCGGCTCCAGCTGCAACTCCAGCTCAGCGACGGCGAGCAGGAAGCGCGGCAACAACTGGAGAAGGATCCGGCGTTCCGCACGGCCACCGCCCGCTGGCGGAGCTGTATGCGCGCGGTCGGCTTCGACGAGAAGGACCCGGTGAGTCTGCTGACCGGACTTCCCCGAGACATCAACCTCACCACTGATCGCGCGGCCTATGCCGATGTGCGCTGCAAGGACCAGACCGGCTACCTGACCACCGCATACACCAGGCTCGGCGTGACCCAACGGACCTGGCTCAACCGGCACAGCGATCTGCTCGCCGACTGGAACAGGCTCACCCACACTCAGGATGCAGCCGCCCGCGCGGTACTCGACCCGCGCTGAGAGTCGAGTATCCCGAACGCGGGTGCGGGGGCGCCCGCGTGGTGCCAGCCACGTCACCGGCGGCGCCACGCCACCGTGCCAGGTCATAGCGGGTGGCCAGCTGGAGGGCGCGATCGGGGCACGATCGGGGCACGGTTCAAGCCAACCGTGCCCCTGCGCAACCTGGTTGCCGACGGACGCCTGGGCCGCAAGACCGGCCACGGCAACTACCGGTACGGCGAGGCCGGGAAACACCTCGACGACGGTTCGGCCTGACCGTCATGGAGTCGGTGTTCCCCACGTCCGTGGACGACGCCGACTCGCGTTCTCTCGGCGCTCCGCCACATCACCCCCGACCACGGGCGCCGAGCGTGAGACGCTCCGGGCACGTTCGCGCTGTCAGCAGCCCGTGGTCGGCGGGACGTCGCAGTTGCCGTCGTGGGTGGTGCGGACACGGGCCAGGAGTGAGCGCAGGGTGTCGCGCTCCTGCGGGGTGAGCTCGGCGAAGAGCTCGTCCTCGACCCGGCCGATGGCGGCGTCGAGCTTGGCGGCGGCGACCGTGCCCGCTTCGGTGATCTCGACGATGTGACGGCGGCGGTCGGCGGGATCACGGCGCCGTCTTACGAGATCGCTGTCCTCCAAGGCGTTGAGGAGAGTGACCAGGACGCTTGGGTCGACGCGCAGCCGGGCACCGAGGTCGCGCTGGCCGAGCGGACCGCCGTCGAGGTGCATCAGCACGATCGCGTGGCGGGGCGTCACCCCGGAGGAGGTGAGTGCCTCCCGGATCCAGGCGTCGGTGACGCCTCCGTGCCGCGCCAGGAGCAGGGCGAGGCGGGAGTCGGGACCGGCGGATTCGGGGGTGTCGTCGCAGGTGGGGGAGGTTTCGTGAGCGCTGGTGGCGGAGGCGGTGCCGCCGGATCGTTCGCTGGCCATGGTCTGACCGTAGCAAGCGACGAAACAGTCGGTTGCAATTAATGATTGAAGTACTTACATTATTTGCGGCAGCTCACCGTTTTTGCCACCTCGTGCTCCTGGACCGATCGACGGTCCCCTTCTCTCTCCGGAGTTCTCCGTGTTCATCGCCTATGTCGTCCTCGCTGTCGTGCTGTCCCTGCTGCTGTTCGCCTCTGCCCGCGGCGACATCGTCCGCGATCCGAAGATCACGGAAGGGCTCAAGGCGCTCGGGGTCCCCGACAGCTGGTTCGTGCCGCTCGGCCTGGTCAAGATCGCGGGCGCTCTGGGCCTGCTCGTCGGCATCGCCTACCGCCCCCTCGGCATAGCGGCGGCGATCGGGGTGGTCCTGTACTTCCTGGGCGCCGTGATCACGCACATCCGTGCGGGTGACAAGAAGGGAATCGGCACCCCGGCCGTCATCATGCTCATTTCCGTGGCGCCGGTGGTGCTGGGCTTCGCGACGGTCTGATCGCGCTCCACGATCGCGATCGGACCAGCTCACGATCACGCGTCACCGCCACCAACTGTCCGGAACCCTGTCCAGCCCTCGGACTGCGTGAACGCCGCTTCGGTGATGGCGTGCCAGATCCCGGGTGCGCCCGCGGCCAGGGCCCGCCCGCCGAGGCCGGCGGCCCACTGTGCTTCGCCGACCGGCCTCGGCGCCGCCGACCGGGGCGAACCCGCGCACAGCGAAGTGCTCGTCGAGCCCACTTCAGGGTGGCCGAGAGCCACTTTCGGGCGCCCCGCACCGACAGGTCGATCGCCAACAGGTCGATCGCCAACAGGTCGATCGCCAACAGGTCGATCTTCGACAGCGTTGAGGCAAGCCCGCTCGCCCCGCCATGTGGCGCACGCCACGTTCAGTGCGGGAAATAAGTGGGACGGTCGGTCCACTTGTTCGGATCAATAAGTAGAGCCAGTCGGCGCACCTCGGATGACGCGCACGTGACTGATCAGGAGGCTGCCGTGATCCAGCCCGTATCGCCGCGGAATGGCGCATCCCCGTCGCCGAACCGGACAAAGCAGAAGACCGCGCGGGTCACGGCGCTGTGGGAAACGGCCGGTACGCGGCGTCCCAGCAGCTCGGCGCACGATGCCGGAGGGACCCGGTGAGTTGCGTGGCCGCCGGCGGCCCTCGCGCCCGCGGTACCCGGCGGGCGCCGCTTCTCAGCCGGACCCAGCCGATGGAGGCCCCCGTCCGGCGGAACCTACGGCGCGCGATGGCAGGCCTGGCCGTGGCCCTGCTCGTGTACGCCGGCCTCCTCGCCACGTCCGTCCGTGAAGAGGAGTCCTTGGTCGAGGCCGGCTGGACATCATCCGCCGCCGAACGTCTCCGCCCTTATGGAACCGTCGCAGCGGAGACAGGGACGGCGCTCGTCCACGATGCGGCACAGGTACTGACCTGGATCCTTGCCTTCGCCCCGCTGCCCCTGGCGGTGCTGAGCCTGCTCTGGCTGGCCCGGCGGGATCAGGGGGTCTACATGCGCCTTGCCGTCGCGTTGTTGTTGTCCGGCACGGCCGGGCTCGGTGTCTTCGCCTTGGTGCGGGGGGCACGCGAGGCGTCCCTGTTCGGTGACTACCTGGCGCTGCCCGGTGCCCGTGTCGGCTGGTACGTGCTGATGGCGCTGGCGGTGGTCGCCACCACCTCGAAGACCTGGCCCCGGGCGGCCGTACTGCTGATCGCGGTGCTCGCGGCGGTGACGGGGGCGTCGACCGGGGGCGACCTGTGGCTCGCAGCGCTGCCGGCCATGGTCGTACCCCTTCTGGCGTGGTACGCCGCAGGACACCTCCCGTACGAGAAGGAAAGGCATGCTCGCGGGGGCGCGGACGCTTCGCCTGCCGGGGAGTCGCGGGGACGGGTGCTGTCGTTCCGGCCCCGCACCCGGGTGCCTCAGCCGACGGACACCCCGGCACCAGCCCCGCTGCGAGAGGCGGGCTGACGGCCATGGACTTCGATGCTCTGGTCGAGGCGGCCGGATGGTGGTCGTACGTCGTCGTGTTCGCCCTGACGGCTGGTGAGACCAGCGCCTGTCGGTGTGCTGCTGCCCGGAGAGACCGTCATCCTCCTCGCGTCCGCGATCGCGGGCCGAGGCGACCTCGACCCCGTGCTCCTCGCCACCCTCGTCGTGACCGGTGGGATGACCGGCGACAGTCTCGGCTTTGCCCTGGGCCACTGGTACGGGCGACGCCCGAACGCCCGACTGACCCGCTGGGTACGGGACAACAGCCGGATCGGCAGGGCTCACGACTTCCTGACGCGTCATGGCGGGACGGCAGTGGTCGGGGGTCGGTTCATCGGTTTCGTACGGACCTTCCTGCCGTTCGCCGCCGGGGCGGCCGGCATGCCGTACCGCCGCTTCTTCCTCTTCAGCACGCTCGCCTCGCTGATCTGGGGGATCGGGAACGTGCTCCTGGGCTACTTCGCCGGTACCGCCGCCATCGACTTCCTGCACACGGCCGGACTGATCGGCGCGGCCGTGCTCGCCGCCGTGGCGGCGGCGCTGTTCGGTCTCGTATGGCTGCTCAGGCGCCGCCGCGGCGACGCGCGGGCGCCGTCCGCCGCAGTGGCTGCCGGTGCGGCCCTTCGGCGCGCTGAACAGGAGCCGATCCACCTCATCACCTCTTCGAAGGAGTAGTACCCATGGGATTCGAGGGTGCGGAACTGGCGGTCGTACCGCTGGACGCAGAACAGGCGAAGGACGCGGCCGCCACCGGCACCAAGGCCGCCAATCTGGCCCGTGCCGCCATGGCGGGACTGCCCGTTCTGCCGGGGTTCGTACTGGTGCCCGCAGACCGGGCACCGGAGGCGGTCGGCGGGGAGGACGCGGTGCGCTCCGCGTGGCAGGCACTGGTCGGCCCCCAGGAACGCGCGTTGGTCGTGCGTTCCTCCTCCGCGCACGAGGACACCGAGGACTCCTCGATGGCGGGGCGGTTCGAGTCGGTGCTGGATGTGCGGGGCTGGGAGGAGTTCACCATCGCGGTGCAGATCGTCCTCGACTCGGCCGGAGTGGTCAGGCAACTGCGCCCACCGGAGAAGGCCCCCGACCGTGACGGCATGGCGGTGCTGGTGCAGCCGATGCTCGAATCCGCTGTCGGCGGCGTGATGTTCGGCGCCGATCCGGTCGAGGGCCGCACCGACCGGATCCTCGTCAGCGCGGTCCCCGGCGGACCGCATCAGCTCGTCGACGGCAGCGCGCAAGGCGTGCGCTATCAACTGACCCGTCTCGCCCGCCTGGTGCGCACCGACCCGGCCGAAGCACGCGGCCGCCGGCTCCTGTCCCACCGGCGGCGGGTGAGGCTGGTGGACCTGGCCAAGAAGACCGAGCGGGCGTTCGGCGGGCCCCAGGACATGGAGTTCGGCTTCGACGCCGGCGGAAAACTGTGGCTGTTCCAGGCCCGGCCCATCACCGCGATGGCGGCCCGACCACTGCCCGGAGCGCGCCTGTTGGGCCCCGGTCCGATCGCCGAGACCCTGCCCGGGGTGCTCCAGCCGCTGGAGGAGGACCTGTGGGTGGCGCCGATGTCCCACGGCCTCACCCTCGCCCTCGACATCGCGGGCGCCGCGCCCCGGCGACAACTGCGCAGGCTGCCGGCGGTGACCACCGTGGAGGGGCGGGCCGCCGCCGATCTGCGGCTGCTGGGCGCCATCCCGTCGGCCCATCCGGTCCTGGACTTCGTCAACCCGGCGCCGGGGGCTCGCCGGGCGGGGGCTGCCTGGCGGATCGGGCGGCTGCGTTCGGCACTGCCGCTGCTGGCCGTCGACCTGATGGCCGACGTGGACCGGCAGCTGTCCGACTTTCCGCCGCCCCGGGAGATGCTCAGCGGCCAGCTGGTGGACGCCGTCGCCTGGGGCCGGCACGTCCTGTCGTCCCTGCATGCCCAGGAGTCTCTGGCAGGCGCGCTACTCGGCGCGGGCAGCGGTGCCACCGCGGCCGGCGAAGCGCTCGCGGAACTGACAGAGGGCCGCAGGCGGGGCCTGAGCGACGAGCAGCTGCTGGAACGCCACCCCGTTCTGCTGGCCCTGCTGCCCCCGACGCTCGGCGATCGCCCCCCGCTGCCCGCACAGACCGGGTGGACCACGGCGCCGCGGGGCGTGGGCGCGCTGCCCGTACGGGAAGGGCTGCGGCTGCGGATCCGCTGGGTGCAGGAGATGCAGGCCCAGCTGGTGCGGGAACTCGCCGAGCGGATCGACGCCGGTGAGTGCGGGTTCGGGTCCTCCCGGCTTGGGCTGCTGCGCTGGGAGGAACTGGTCGAGGCAGCGGACGGCAAGGGGTTGCCGGCCGATCTCGCCGCGCGGCTGCACCGCGAGGACACCGGTCCGCTGCCCGCCGTCTTCCGCCTGGCCGACGGCCGTCCCGTGGCCCAACTCCCGCCTGGACACCGGGCCTCGGGCGAGGGCCAGGGGGCCGGCGGCGGCTTCGGCACCGGCACGGCCTGGGACGGCCACGGCGAGCGCCCCGACCGTCCCGTGCTCGTGGTCCGCTCCCTCGACCCCGCTCTGGCCCCGCTGCTCCCGGGCCTTGCCGGTCTCGTCGCGGAGACCGGCAGCGCCCTGTCCCACCTCGCGGTGCTGGCCCGCGAATACCGCGTCCCCACCGCGGTCGGCGTATCGGCAGCTGTCGACCGCTTCCTCTCCGGAACGCCGCTCACCGTGGACGGCGGGACAGGAGAAGTGGCCGTGCGCGACACCGTCGGCGCGGCACCGGAACCTGCTTCGACACATGAGGAGTCGGCGGCATGAAGGCCATCAGACTGGTCGGCTACACCTTCGGCGGGCTGTCCGCCGCCTACGCCGGCTACTACACCGTGCTCTACCTGACCCGTTGGGAATGGCAGCGAGCCCTGATCTCCGCCGCCCTGCTGATCGTCGTCGAGGTCTTCCTCGCCACCGTCCTGCTGCTCACCCGCCTGAGTCGTCTGGAGGACCGGCTGGAGCGGTCCGACGCCCGTGTCGAGGAGGTTCGCAAGCGGCTCGAACAGAGTCGTGATCCGGTGTCGAACCCCTTCAACTGGCTTGCCGCCGTGGACCGGACGGAGCTGAACGGCACCCATCGGACGTTCGTCTTCGTCCCCGTCCTCATGGTGGCCGGCGCGGCCCTGTCCGGGATCGCCTTGGTCATCCAGAAAGTGGCGGGAGCCACCGCTCGGCCAGGCGCTGAGCGCCGCCTGGCCGGACGCCTGGCGGCGCTGACCGCCCCGCCGCTCACCGCGACCGCTCCCTTGGAAAGCCGCCCGGCGGTACCGCCGATCCGCACCGGTCGAAAGGCGCTCGCCGTCGCGGCGGCCGTCGGTGGACTGCTCCTGGTGCCCGTGCTGTGGTCCGCCCTGGCGGACGCGACCCAGACCCGGGCCGAGCCACGGCCGGACGCGGCGAGCACGACCATGGTCTTCCGCGTCGAGACGTACGGCGACCGGAGCGAGGGGGCCGTCCAGCTCGCCGCGCAGGATCTGTGGGAGACCTGCCGCCGCTCCACCGCGGCCACGAACGACAACGCCACGCTGAACCGGATGAACGACGGCGTGTACACGGGCGTCATCCGCCCCGCCCTGGCGTCGCACGACGTGCTGCGCCTGCGCGGCTGCCTCCAGGACGCCAACACCAACCGCACCAGCGCCGTCGTCCTGGACGAAGAACAGGCCGAACGCCGCAGCTGAGCATCTGCCAGGAAGGCACCGGTGAGGAGGGGAGGTCAGGGGGGAGGGTCTGCGCCTTGGTGATTGCCCTCTGATGCGCACTGGCGGATCGGTTGGGGATGCGCAATCCGCTCCGAGTGGCACGGTGTGGTGGTCATGGTGCGTCGTCGAGGAGGACAGGCGTGCTCCACGGCCGACGCATTTGTGAGCCCAGTCAGACGGACGGTGAGTGCCGGTGAGAGGTTCTGTAGTGGTTCAAGTAAGCGTGCTGTTCTTCGTCGAGTGACGGATTGTCCTCGCTCTCGACTGCCTCGCTGATGCGGTTCTCGATCCAGAAGCGGTAGGCCCACTTCTCGAAGGTGGGAGCGCAGTACTGGAGAGCCTCCATCTGCTCGTCAAAATCGTCGATGTCACTGTTCCCCTTGAACTCGCCGCCGCTGGCGTGGGCTTCGTACTCATACGCGTACTCGAGGTGGGAGTGCACCACGAAGGCCGAGCTGCCGGGACGCAGGTAGAAGTACCAAAGGACGCAGTCTTGCTGGTCGCGAAAGAAGCGGACAAGGAAGGCGCCGGTCTCGACCGGGCTGGGTATTGGCTCGGAAAGGCTGCTCCAGCAGCAAGTCAGCGACTGGTCGCCCAGGATGTCTGGAAGGTTCGCCGAAGTGAAGTAGGTGATGAAGTCCTGGGGGAGCGAAAGCCCCTTCAGGTCCAGCTCCTCCGTCACTGTTTCAAGCTCGGCGACGCGGTCCTCAGAGGTCCCGGCGTGCCCGCCGAGCCATTCGAAGGTCCCCTTGAAATGTCGTTCGTCCAACGGCGGCAAGGAATCGTGGGAGTACTGGTCGTAGGTGTTGGGACAGGAACGATGGCCACCCAGATCGCTTCCACTCCAACTGGCCTCGAAGCGGATGCTCATCTGTCTGATTCCTTCCGTGGCTCGCCGATCTGTTGTCGCCGAGCGAGAGATCCCGGTCATCGTATCCGCGGGCGCGCGCGGACTCTTCGATCCCTGGGACGAGCAGGTCCGGGATTGCGTCGGCGGCTTGCGCGCCCGGGCCGGCGTCCAGCCGGGCGCCCCCGGCCCGACCCGGCTGGTCAACGAACTCACATCGGGGAGTCGTGAGTTCGCCGATTTGTGGGCGCGCCACGCGGTGCGCAACCGCGGCCCCACGGCAGCAAGACCTTCCACCACTCCGAGGTCGGGGATCTCGCGCCTGGCTATCAGTCCATGCCCCTGCGCCGGCCGGAATGACGTGGCGGCGCGATCGGCTCGGCTCCATCGGCAGGGGCATGCGCGGCTCGACCGGCATCGCCCTCCCACCGCTGTGAACTGCCGCTGCCGCGCCAGATTTCCTCGACCGGCCCGCGGTTCTCCCGCATTCCGGGGCTGTCCTGGTTATGGAGCTTCGGTCCCCGCGGAGCGTCACTCCTCGCAGGCGTTCGCACCCGTGGTCCTGATCAGGCCGAGCAGTCGCCTCAGCACCGTCACATCCTGCTCGTCCAAGTCGGCGAACAGCTTCGCCTCGGCGGCCCGTACGGCGCTGTCGGCCTGGGTGACCAGTTCGGTCCCCAGGTCGGAGATCTCGACGACATGGCGGCGCCGGTCGGCGGGATCCCGGCGGCGGGTGACCAGTCCGTTTTCCTCAAGCCCGTTGAGCACCGTGACCAGCACGCTGGGGTCGACCCTGAGTTCCTCCAGCAGCGCCTGCTGGCTCACGCGCTCGCGCTCGGCCAACAGCCCCAGCACGTGCGCGTGGCTGAGCTTGAGCCCCTTTTCGGCGAGTGCCTGCCGGAGTTCTGTCTCGGCGACCCGGCCCATGCGGGCCAGGGTGAAGCTGACGCGGTCGGTGATCACACGTTGATTCTATCAATCATGCTCGATGATAGGATCTGGACAGTCATTGAGAGTGTTCAATGATTAGCTTGCTTCCATGGTCTGGTCTGCCAATCACAGGGGGTGGTCACCTTGACCGACTACGGTCACGACCTGCGCTTCGGCTCATTCCTCACCCCTCGGGCCCAGGATCCGCACCACGTGGTGGACCTTGCGGTGTTCTCCGAGCGGGTGGGCCTGGACCTGGTGACCTTTCAGGACCACCCCTACCAGTCGGCGTTCCTCGACACCTGGACGCTGATCAGCTGGGCCGCGGCCCGCACCGAGCGCGTCCACCTGACCGGTAACGTCACCAACCTGCCGATGCGGCAACCCGCGGTCCTGGCCCGCTCCGTGGCCAGCCTCGACCTGCTGTCGGGCGGCCGGATCGACCTCGGCCTGGGCGCGGGCGCGTTCTGGGACGCCATCGAGGCGATGGGCGGGCGGAGACTGTCGCCGGGCGAGAGCGTCCGGGCACTGAGCGAGGGCATCGACGTCATCCGCGGCGTCTGGGCGGCCGACGAGCGCGGCCCCCTGCGCGTCGACGGCACGTACTACCAGGTCAAGGGTGCCAAGCGCGGCCCGGCGCCCGCCCATGACGTGCCGATCTGGCTGGGTGCGTACAAGCCCCGCATGCTCCGGCTGGTCGGCGAGAAGGCCGACGGCTGGCTGCCCAGCCAGGGCTTCGTCACCCTGGGGACCCTGGCCGAGGGCAACGCGATCATCGACGAGTCGGCCGCGCGGCACGGCCGCGACCCACGTGAGATCCGCCGCCTGTTCAACATCCAGGGAGCTTTCGGCACCTCGGCAGACTTCCTCCAGGGCCCCGCCGAACAGTGGGTGGAACAGCTCCTTCCGTGGGTCCTGGAAGGCGGCATCACCACCTTCGTCCTCGCCACCGACGACCCGGCGACGCTCCAGACCTTCGCCGAGGATGTGGCCCCGGCCCTGCGTGAGGAGGTCGCCGCCGGACGCGCGGCCGCGGGAACCCCCACCGGCCGGGTCCGGGCGGCCGCCGCCCTCGCCGAGCGCCGTGCCGGCATCGACTACGACGGCCTGTCCGCGCCCCTCGCCGAGCGGGCCGTGGAGCCGGGGGACCGTGACTACCCCAAGGTGCGCTCCACCTACCTGTGGTCCGGCTCGCCCGGCCTCGTGCTGCGCCCCGCCACACCCCAGGAGGTCGCCGAGGCGCTGCGCTACGCCCGCGCCCAGGACGTGCCGATGGCGGTGCGCAGCGGCGGACACGGCATCAGCGGCCGCGCCACCAACGACGGCGGCATCGTCCTCGACCTCGGTGCCCTCGACGCCGTCGAGCTCATCGACCGTGAGCGGCGTCTGGTGCGCGTCGGCCCGGGCGCCCGCTGGGGCGACGTGGCCACCGCGCTCGCCCCGCACGGTCTCGCGATCAGCTCCGGCGACTTCGGGGGAGTGGGCGTCGGCGGGCTGGCGACCACCGGCGGTCAGGGCTTCCTCGGCCGCTCGTACGGTCTCACCATCGACCATCTCAAGGGCGCGGACGTCGTCCTGGCGGACGGCTCCCTGGTGCGTGCGGACGCCGAGCACCATCCCGACCTGTTCTGGGCCCTGCGCGGCGCCGGCGCCAACATGGGGATCGTCACCTCGTTCGACATCGAGGCCACCGAACTCGGCGACGTCGTCTTCGCCCAGTTCGCGCACGATGCCACCGACACCGCGGGACTCCTGCAGACATGGGGCAAGGAGATGGAGAGCAGCCCGCGCGAGCTGACCGCCTTCCTCGCCGTCGTCCAGCAGGGCGGCCGGCGCATCGCCCAGACGTACGCCGTATGGGCCGGTGACGACGCCGAGCGGGCGGTCCCGGCGCTGGAGCGCTTCCTGTCCATCGCCCCGGTCCTGCAGCAGAGCGCCCAAGTCGTCCCCTACGCGGCGGTCATGGCCCCGGTGCACCACCAGCACGACGGCCAGTCCCTGATGCGTGGCCGCGCCGCACTGGTGGACCACATCGACGCCGACACAGCCGCCCTCGTGGCGGGCCTGTTCGACCGCAGGGACATCAGCTTCTTCCAGATCCGCGCCGTGGGCGGTGCCATCAACGACGTGCCGGCCGATGCCACCGCCTACGCCCACCGCACGCAGAACTTCTCCTTGTCCGCCCTGGTCCGTCAGGGGCACGAGGAACAGATGGCCCAGGAATGGGAGAAGGTTCCGGCGACCGGCCTCTACCTCAGTTTCGAGACCCATGACCACGCCGCCGCGCTGACCAAGGCGTTCCCGCCGGACACCCTGGAGCGGCTGCGGCGGGTGAAGGGCGTCTACGATCCGCAGAACGTCTTCCGCAGCAACTTCCCCATCGGCCCCGCCGTCGCCCCGACAACGGCATGACCTCCGGGCGCGCCAAGGGAGGGCACCTTCCTCACGGCTGCCCGATCCGGGCAGACCTGACCGAGCAGACGCACCCCCCACCCCCCGTCCGGAGAACCCGGAAGACCCGGAAGGCACCCCGCCATGACACCGACGCCGGCCTCCCCGCTCCTCGCGCCGCCGAAGCTCGTCGCGACCGACCTGGACGGGACACTTCTGCGCAGCGACGGCACCCTCTCCCCGCGCACCCGCACCGCGGTGGCGGCCGCCGAGGACGCCGGCATCCGTGTCGTCCTCGTCACCGGCCGCCCGCCGCGCAGCGTGCCCTCGCTGCTGGACGCCATCGGTCCGCACTTCGTCATCGCGGCCAACGGAGCCGCCGTGTACGCGCCGGACGGGACCGCGGTGCGCACGGATCCGATACCGGCGCCCGATGCCGCCGGACTGGTGCTGCGGGTGCGCTCGGCGGTGCCGGGTGTGTCCTTCGCCTTCGAGTACGACACCGGCTTCGCCCACGAACCGGCCTACCCCAGCTGGTCGTACGGCGAGGATGCCGTCGACCTCATCGGCGCGGCCGACGAACTCCTGGCCGGATCCCCGGCGCGTCCGGTGGTCAAGGTCCTCGCCCACCATCCGACACTGCCGCTCGATGTCTTTCACCACCAGGCGCGGCACGCCGCAGGCGACCGGGCCGAGACGACCCACTCCACGGGCCTGTCCCTGGTGGAGTTCAGCGCACCCGGCGTCACCAAGGCCACCACCCTCATGGCGTGGAGCGGTGAGCTCGGCATCGGCAGGGACGAGATCGCCGCGTTCGGCGACATGCCCAACGACCTGCCCATGCTCCGGGCGGTCGGTATGTCCTACGCCATGGCCAACGCCCACCCCGAGGTCCTGGCCGCCGCCCACCATCGCACCTCCTCCAACGACGAGGACGGCGTCGCCCGGCAGCTCGAACGGTTCGTCGCCGTCGCCGCCCCACACGTTGATGGCCACGTGGGCGGCGTGCCCCCGCTGCCGGCCAGCGCCCTGCCGGACCGGGCGCACCGCCGCCGCTGGTGAACAGCAGGGGTGCCGGCACCTGCCTCGCGCATCGCGGGCAGCACCGTGCCTGCGGCGGCGCCGTAGAAGACGTACTCGATCTGCGGCTGCAGATGGTCGACCGTGGCCTCGGAGGGTGCGACCAGGGTGAGGTCGGGCTGCCGGGGCGTGCGCAGCCGGCGAGTACTCCAGTACGTCGATGCCGCCGAAGCGGGCCTTCACGGTGTCGGCAGGCCGACGTCAGCCCGGGCGGCGGTGAGCGCGGCGGGTGGAAGCCGTGAGGCTGTCTTGAGTGCGGCGATGTGCCGGGCGCGTTCTTGCAGTTCTGGCGGCCTCCTCCAGGAACTCGACAAGCGTGGGGGAGAGGCCGGCCAGGCCCGCGGTCACCGCGAATGCGTGCCCGGTGTGTGACCGAACGCGCGACGGAACACGTCGATGAAGGCGCTGGGGGACGACCATCCGCACTGGTTCGCGACCTTGGTCACCGGGGTCTGCTCGGCCAGCAGGACCAGGGCGCGATGCAGGCGCAGTTGGGTGCGCCACTGCGGGAAGGTCATCCCCAGGTCCTTGTTGAACAGGCGTGAGAGCGTCCGGTCGCTGGCTCCGACCTCCCGGCCCAGTTCGGCGAGCGTGCGGCTGTCCGACGGGTCGGTGCGCAGCAGGTCACAGACCGTTCGCAGCAGCGGGTTGCTCGGGGTGGGCAGGTGCAGGGGTTGCTGCACCGAGATCCGCAGCTGGTCGAGAAGCACCGCGCGCAGCCGCGCCCGCTGCGGGCTGCTGTCGTCCTCGGTGCGGGTATAGGTGATGATCAGCTCGCGCAACAGCGGGCTCACCGCGAGCACGGTCGGGGTGTCCAGGTGCAGCGGGTCCTCCGACGGGGGTAGTCCCACCAGGTGCAGTTCGAGTTCACCGTGTGCCTGATGGGCGTGAACGGTGCCGGCCGGGATCCAGATGGCGCGAGTCGCCGGGGCGACCCAGGAACCGGCGCTGGTGGTGACGGTCAGCACTCCCCGGCCCGCGTAGACGATCTGATGGTCGTCATGTCGGTGCGCTTCGATTTCCCCACCGGAGGCCAGTCGCTGGGTGCGGGTGGGGGCCACGGGTGTATGGCGGACTTCCGTCATTGTCTGGCAGTTTATCGGAAGCGCGACGCGTTGAGCGCCGCACAGGATGACGAGGTGAGAAGAAACCTCTCGATCCCCCTGCTGTCCGTCGGGCACGGCTGCGTCGACGTCTATCAGGGTGCCGTCGCCGCCCTCGTGCCCTATTTCGTCGCCGAGCGCGCGTACAGCTACGCGGCCGCCTCGGGCATCGTGCTCGCGGCCTCGACACTGTCCTCGGTGGCCCAGCCGGTCTTCGGCCTGCTCACCGACCGCCGGGCCATACCCTGGCTGCTCCCGGTCAGCACCCTGCTCGCGGGCCTGGGCATCGCACTGAGCGGGGTGAGCGACTCCTACGCCGTCACGCTCGCGGTCGTGGCGGTCTCCGGGGTCGGAGTGGCGGCGTACCACCCGGAGTCCGCGCGGGTGGCCAGGGTCGCCGGCGCCGGCAGACACAGCGCGATGGGCTGGTTCTCGCTCGGCGGCAACCTCGGTTTCGCGCTGGCCCCGCTCATGGTCGCCGCAGTGGTCGCTATCGGCGGACTGCGGCTGACACCGTTGCTCCTGCTGCCGGCTGTGGTCGGTGCCGCGCTGTGCCTGCCCGTGCTGCGGGTCCTGGAGACCCGGCTGTCCGACTCGGCCAGGTCCGCGGTGACGGGCCGGGACGACGCCGCGTCGTTCGTCCGGCTCTCCCTGGCCGTGGTGTGCCGTTCCATCGCGTTCATCAGCCTGGGCACGTTCATCTCGCTGTACGCCACCGAGCGCATGGACGGCAGCAGGGCCGCAGGCACGGCCGCACTGTTCCTGCTGTATCTGGGAGGCGCGGTGGGCAGCGTTCTCGGCGGTGCGCTTGCCAACCGCTGGGACCGGGTCCGGGTTTCGCGCTGGTCGTACCTGCTGACAGCCGGATCGATCGCTGGACTGATCTTCGTACCGGGCCCGGCCCTCTACCTGTTCGTCGCCCTGACCTCGGCCGGCCTGTACGTCCCCTTCTCGCTCCAGGTCACCCTCGGCCAGGACTACCTACCCTCGCGGGTCGGCACCGCCAGCGGCATCACGCTCGGCCTCACCGTGAGCATCGGCGGCCTGATCAGCCCGCTCATCGGCACGCTGGCCGACCGGACGTCACTTCAGACGGCCCTGACCCCGCTGATCCTGATGCCCGTGCTGGCCTGGCTGCTGTTCCGTACCCTGCCCGAGCCCCGCGTCCCGTCCCTGTCCGGCACCACCGCATCGAAGGGAGGAGACGCCGATGCCGAACATCCTCCCGTCCCGCCCGGCCTGCGCTGAGGACCTGGTCTCCCCACTCCGCCCCGAGCCGACGACAGGCGACCCGGAGTTGGCGACGACGGACAGATGCCCGCTGCGGTCCCGGGGCCGCAGCGGGCACCACAGACCGGCCGACCTGGCGCCAACTGTCCGGCCGGGAGCGCCGTGGGCCCAGGAGTACGACTCCAGTCCGATCGGGCGCGCGTGGTTCCGTACCGTTTTCATCGTCCTGCGGTCCGTGAGCGGGCGGTTGCTGCCGTAGGCGAATCCGGACGTCGCCTTCGTCGAGTACACGAACTCCAGGCGCGCGACTCCCGGTTCGTTCCGCACCGTCCACTTCTCCGTCCACGGAGTGGCCGCGTCCCATTCGATCCACACCGTCCGGGCCCGCTCGCCGTGGATCTGTTCGGTGGCCAGCCGGTAGATGCCGGTTCGCTTCTCCGGGGCGGTGCTGCCGAAACCCTCGACGGTCCTGACAGGGCATTTACGCACCCCCGGCGGACTCGCCTTCTCCCCGGGAGCGCAGTCGGCGCCCGGGGTGATACCCGCGGGGACCCGCGCGGCCGGCTCCCGCTGGTTCCAGAAGTAGCTTCGTGCCGACACCGTGCCGGAGGCGGCGTCGAATCGGTACCAGCCAAGACGTACCCAGTTCCGCGGAGCCGCGCCCTTGAGGTATCCCGTGGAGACGACGAAGTTCGACTTACCGCCCGGCAGTTCGGCCGGCACGGCCTGTACCGGCGCCACAACGGCCAAGGTCAGTACCAGCAATACCCGTAGCTGAGTGATCACGTCGTCGACCCTGGCCCCTCGCGCGGCCAGGCACCCCACAACACGCAGTACGACCACCCGGCGCTCCGAGGCGAGAACCAGCAGTGCAACGCATCCGCGCGCCCCGCAGTCATCAACCCGACGTGGGCTTCGCGGCCCTCAAAACTGACCTTGAGGCTGATGACGCCGCTGGCGGCGTTCCAGATCCTGGTGCCGCTGGGCTCGCCGGTCACCATCGCTCCCGCCGCGCCGCGCACGATGAACGGCTCCTGCAGTTGTGCGGGCCGGTGATCTCGACCAGTCCCGCCTCCAGGCCCAGACGATCTCCTCGGCCAGCAGCCGCGCGCACCGGCCCAGGCCCGTGCCGGGCGGGTTCTCGGTGGGCTCGGCCACCAGGCGGGCGACCATCTCTTCGGCTCGCGACTGAAGCCACGCGGCGACAATTTTGTTTCACCCGCGCCAGGACGGGCGGATGTCGAACATCGAGCTCGTGGCCCGGGTAGGGCTGACACCCCCTCCGTGCCTACGACGGCTCAAGTGACTGGAAGAGCGCGGGGTGATCACCGGCTACCGGGCGATCGTCGACCCTGCGGCCACGGGGCGAGGCGTGGAAGTCATCGTTTCCGTCGAGGTCTCCGTCACTGACGTCGACAGCCTCCGGCACTTGCTTCGAGGCAACCGACCATGATCGTTCTCGCCGATAACCGCTGCACCTGCGTTCGGGTTGTACGGTAAGCGGTGTAACTCCCGTGCTAGAAGCGACAGTTGATGGCTGACGTGACGAGTGACACCGGGGCGGAAAAGGCCGCTGTAGGTGCGACGAGCACCGTGGATGACGGGCTGGTCGCCGAACTGGTGGCCCGGGCCCGGGCCGGTGGGGGGAAGCTCACCGGGGAGGGCGGCCTGCTGCACCAGCTGACCAAACGGGTACTGGAGTCCGCACTGGAGGGCGAGCTCACCGATCACCTGGGGCACGAGCCCGGTAAGTGCCTGTTGTCGATCCCAAGATCGTTCTGGGGAAGGCTAGCCACTGGTGGCCTGGCCGCCGGTGCCAGCCATCTGGTGCGCGTGCTGAAGGTACGCCACGCTGGTCATCGGCAGGACCAGGGGGAGGGCGTGATGAGGTTGTTTGCTTGCGGCGATGAACATGCGGTCATTTTCGACTCCGTGATCACCGACGGGGCTTTCTGGCCGGGAGGTCGAGATTGACCGCGGCTGAGCGGCATTCGAGCCTCGCTCCGCGAGGTGTCCTGCGCTGGCCATTGGGCGTGCACATCGTCGTAGTGCTAGTGCTGGCCGTGGCCGCAGCGCTCACAGTCTTGGGACTGCTGTGGCTGATGCTGGGGGAGCCGCGCGTTCAGGTCTCTGGACCGCTCAAGCCCGGTGACACCTACGACGCCATCAAGATCGCACTGGCTGTGGTCGCCGGAGTCGGCGGGGTCGTGGCACTCGTGGTCGCCTATCGACGCCAGCATCTCAATGAAGCGACCGACCTCCGCGAGTATGGCAAGGCGCTGATCGAACGGTTCGGCGCCGCGGCCGAACAACTCGGAGCTGACCAGCCAGCCGTACGCATGGCCGGCGCGTACGCGATGGCACGGCTTGCCGACGAGTGGCCGCAGGAGCGGCAGATGTGCATTGACGTGCTGTGCGGCTATCTGAGGATGCCGCATGCTCCCGATCCACCCACCGATGATCAGGCGCTGGCGTCGTGGCAGCGCGAGCGGGAAGTACGCGTAACTGTTCTGGGACTCATCGCCGCCCACCTGCGCAACGGTGCGCCCGCGTCCTGGCAGGGCTACGACCTCGACTTCACCGGTGCTGTCCTTGATGAAGCCGACTTCCGTGGTGCCCGCTTCACCGGCGGCGACGTCCTCTTCGTCAAGACCCTCTTCGCCGGCCACGGAACGGACCAGATCATCTTCGATGAGGCCGACTTCGCGGAAGGCGCCCACGTCTACTTCCGGCTCGCCGAATTCCGCAGTGGCACCGTCCGCTTCAACCGTTCCGAGACGCTGCCTTCACAAGGGGCGAAGTCCCGTTCGAGGGCGCTGAGTTCTCCGATGGCACCGTCGACTTCACCGGCGCGATCTTCACCGGCACCACAGTCAACTTTGGTGAACACCATCTCCCTTCCATCTACCGCACGGCACCGCCAGCCCGCTTCAGCGGTGGCACCGTCGACTTGTCCCAAGTGGCCGATTTCAGCCACCCCCCGAGATTCGGCCTGCAGGTGATGCCCTCTGGACTGCGGCTTCCCTCAGGCACCAGCATTTCTGACCTGGCCTGAGCTCGTCCGTCCGGTCCAGCGGACTGATCAGGCAGCTTCTGGCATCACGTAGCCGTGGGTGACGTCACGGCGTTCGGATGGGTGGGTCTTGCGGCGGGTGAGCCGTCGGGTCATCAAGGTGATGGCGGCCTAGTACTCCAGTCTGATTTCGCGATCTATGTAGCAGGCTTGTCGGCGGCTCGTCGCCGGTAGTGGCTGTGTCGGGCTGTTGCCTGATGGCGTCTGCGCCAGGTGGACCAGTTCAGCAGCCTGGCCACTGACAGATCCGGGGGGCCGAAAGCGGCGGCGAACAGGTGACGTATCTCCGGGACGGTCAAGAGCATCGGATCCCTGGCAGTGGTCGAGTCCGACCTGGCCCTTGGCGGCCTGGAAGCACTCCTCGACGCTCCAGCGGATGCCGGCGACGCGTACCAGCTCCGCAAGGGTGACCGTGGTGGGTGACCAGCACAGGTAGAAGGCCAGTTCACCGGTGGTGCGGTTGCGGCGGATCAGCAGATGGCGGTGTTCGTCGGTGCCGATGTGGATCCATGCCCAGTCGTGACCATGTCGGTGCGTGCGCCCTGGCTCGTCTCGTGCGCGGTGAGGATCGTGCGGCAGAAGGAGTTGACGGTGAGGTGGTTGTCCAGCTCGACCGTGCGGCCGTCCGGCAGTTCTACCGTGCCGGTCATCGTGGACAGCAGGTAGCAGTACATGCGCGTGCCGTTGGCGGTGGGCCAGTGGCTGTAGGCCCGGCCGTGGGAAGCGATCTCGACGTCCACCTTGGCACCGTCATTGGCCATGGACAGACGCCACTTGACCGGGAGGTTCATGCCGGTGCGCGGGTCCTCCCACTTCTCGGTGACCTCGAACTCCATGTCACCGCGATCAGGCGCCATGTTGACCTGCTGGTCGGCGTACTTGACGAAGCCCAGCTGGAGCCCGTCGCGCGGCTGGAAGAAGTTGATCTTGACGTCGTCCTTGATGGTGTAGAGCCACCACATCCAGTTGGGGGCGGGCAGGTTGGCGACCGGGTCGTTCGACTGCCCGGTGATGATGTGTTCGCGCACGCCGTAGCCGTCCGTCAGCTCCAGCGTGTGCGCGGAGGTGCGGATCGTGCCGTCGACCCCGACGAAGACGTCGTAGCCCGCGCGGTCCTGTGCGTGTGCCTCGGCGAACGGGCCCCAGTTCCACAGGGGGCTGCCCTTGGCCTGGTAGGTCAGGTCGAACTCGGCGTCGCCGGCGGAGCCCTCCAGGCGCCACTGCGGCGGCTGGGCGACGAACCGCAGGCCGTCGAAGTCCCAGGTGACCTGGTCGTCGTCCTCGGTGATGCTGAACTGGTCACCGCGCAGGCGCTCGCTCGGGGTCCAGCCGACCCGCACGAAGTCGTTGTCGGTCATCTTGCCGCGCTGGGACTTCGGAACGACGATGAGCTGCACTTCGCGCTCCGCGCTCATCCCCGGGCCCCATACGCCCTTGCCGTTGCCGGAGAGCGCGTATCCGGCCGCCCACAGCAGCACGTCGTGATCGCCGGCCTCCGCCACCACGCCCAGCGCGGTCTCCTCCCAGATGTCCGTCTGGCTGGAAGGGACGGCGAGCGCCTCGAAATGGCTCTTCTCGTCCTCCAGCGTCACCGGAGCGTCCGAGTGGTCGATCTTGGTGTACTTGGCGTTGTATTCGTCGGACAACTCTGTACCTCTTCCTGATGTCGCGGTCGTGGTGACCGATTGCCTCCGGACGCGCCCATGGCCGTGCCCGGAAGAGTGAGTGATGGCGAGTGCGGGTTGGGAAGGTCAGCCGTGCGACGACGGGCCGCACAATGGCATCAGGACCCGGTCCACGAAGGTGCGGATCCGCTCGTCGCCAGGTGGCTCGTCGCGTACGAGGATTTCGTGCAGGAAGAACGAGCGTGCCGCGTCGGCCACGAGTTCCGGGTCGACATCGGGGTGCGTCTGTCCGCGCTCCGCGGCGTCCTGGAGCAGCACATCGCAGTACGTGGTCTCGTGCTGACGGATGGCCTGACGGGCCACGGATCCCAGGTCGCCGTCGACGCGGGAGGCGACCAACAGGCCGATCACCAGGTTCGCGGACGCGCGGTAGGAGCGAGCCTGCGCCTCCAGATTCGCGACGAGTGCCTCTCGTAGGTCGTCCTTGCGGATCAGCGGTGGCACGCCATCCAGCTCGCGCTCCACGGCGCGGCGCAGTGCTGCGACGAGCAGGTCGTCCTTGTTCGCCCACCGACGGTAGGCCGTCTTGGTGCTGGCTCCCGCGAGCTCGCAGACGGCTGCCACGGTCAGCTTGTCGTATCCGACCGAGCTGAGGACCTTGAGTGCGGCGTCCAGCAGTGCCGCTTCTCGCTCCGCGCTCATCGGACGCCCTGGAGGTCTGGTGCTGGTCGTGCTCATGGTGGGTGCCTCCTGCCTTTACTATGGAAACGACACTATGTCGTTTCCTTGTGTGCGTCAAACCGAACGCGGATTACAGTGCCGGACGGCTGCCGCCCCCGGTGGGGCGAAGGGCAACGCCCGTCCGATCACCTTGACCGTCCCCGAGATCCGCCATCTGCTTGTCGCTGTCTTCCATGCACTGGTCGTGACCGCGGCCAGACTGCTGCACTGGTCAACCTGGCGCAGACGCCACCAGGCAACAGCCCGGCGCACCCACTACCGACGGCGCACTGCCAACGAACCCGCTGGATAGATCACGAAACCGCACAGGAGTACTAGGTCCAATGCCGTTGCTTTACGGGTCTGCTGGTTGGGGTCGTTTGATGCGGACAGCTCGGGTTCCGGTGAGGGTGGGCTGGGGCCATGTCAGGTGCTCAGCCCGCTTGAGCCAGTAGTTGGACATCTTGCGCTTGACGACACGG
>NZ_JAQYWT010000269.1:0-240 GCF_036322545.1 Streptomyces sp. SP18BB07 | reverse complement strand
GATGACCTGACCGTCGACCGTGACGACGTGGACGGTCTGCTCTCCGAGCTGGACGAGTACGCCGTCGAGCAGGCGCTGCAGATCGCCGACGAGGCCGACGACGCCGAGATCACCGTGCTGACCGTGGGTCCGGAGGACGCCAAGGACGCGCTGCGCAAGGCGCTGTCGATGGGTGCGGACAAGGCGATCCACGTCGAGGACGACGATGTGCACGGCACCGACGCGATCGGTACCTCGCTG
>NZ_JAQYWT010000268.1:0-9192 GCF_036322545.1 Streptomyces sp. SP18BB07 | reverse complement strand
GGCGGCGAGCATGCGCACTCGCTCCCGCGCGGCCTGGCCTTGAGGAGTGAGGCCACCACCCTGCGCATACCTCATAGCCACGAACTACCGCAGGGATCAAGCGATGTCACCCCCGACAACTCAACGGAAAGGTCAGTAGGTCCGCTTCGCGTAGCCGGGCACGTGTGAGCTTTGCATGACCCAATTGAGCGCCGGTGAGGTCCACTCCGTCGAGCCAGGCATCGGTGAGATCCATCCCATCGAGCCAAGCACCGGCAAGATGACAACCGCGGAGGTCGATGATTTCAGTGCTGTCGACAAGACGACGTGATGAAGGGCGAGTCAGTGCGCGCAGTGCTGCCATTACATCCTCGGCCGGCGCATCTGGCAGCATCGAGCTTTCCCGTTGTGCTGAGCGACCTCGCGCAGCGCGACGAGCTGCAATCACCGCGGAAGTGTTCGACTTGATGCGTCGTCGGGGCGCACGGTCAAGTACGAATGCGTTGAGGACTCTCGCGGCGTGTGTGGCCTGCTCGGGAACTTCCTGCACGATCTGTTCGAGTGCGAAGATGCCACCGACGCGGATATACAACTGGTCCGAACCGAGCCGCTCCAGAGCCTTCGTGAACCGGTCGGTTGCTTGGCCGCGCACAGACAAGCGGTAAGTACGGGCGGTGTATAGCAGCGCGATGGAAGCACCGATCGCCACCACGCTCTGCACAACTGCTGTGCGGAAACCAGTAACCAAATTCGCGGAGCCTGAGCGCAGATCGTCGCTGCGAAGGTACTTGCCGTCGAACCACCACGGCCCACGCCAAAGGACCAGAGGTAGTCCAACGATTAAGACAACGCTGAACAGCATCAGAAGCAGCCCCCGCGGTCGTGCCCGCAGCCACCTTGCTGGCGGCGCCAGCAGCCCCTTCGCTCGCTGGTAACCGCCTCTAATGTGCATGCCTCATCACATCCCATCACCCCCGCCTTACCCGTGAGGAAGTGAGTGTCGATTTGATCGTTTCGCTCTACGCCAGAACAGAAATGCGGCCTGTCCCTGGTGGAGCAGCCCGCCGCAGTAAGCGCGTACCGCAGCAATACGAGCGGCTGGTCAGGCGGCCAGGCCCAGGAGCCGGGTGGGGTTCTGGTTCCAGGGGACTCGCTTGCGGCGGTAGGCGTCGAAGGCGGTGCTGCGCAGGGAGTGCCGGGAGTGCAGGGCGACCGTCTCGGGCGGGTTGCCGGCGGCCAGGGCCTGCTGGATCCAGCCGCGGCGGAAGCTGTGGCCGGTGACGCGGCGGGCGGCGGCGTGGGCCGCGCGCCGGGTGGTGCGCCAGGTCTTGAGGATGGCGTTGGCCTCTTCGGCGGTGGGCGCCGCGGCGGCGGCCGCGAAGGCCTCCTGCCTCGCCCGGGCCGCGGCGGCGCGCTCTTCGGGGGTGGGGGCGGGGGTGAGCTGGGCGGCGCGGGCGGCGGCTTTGATGATGTCGTTGACGGTGTCGGCGGTGATGCCGCCGCGGCGGCGGTCGTCCTTGGGTGGGCGGCCGGCGGCCTTGGCGCCAATGTTGCCGTGGCGGTCGATGCGGCGCAGCAGCGGGCCGGGGGTGAGCTGTCCGTCGTGGGCGAGGATGTCGAGCCATTCGCGCAGGGCGTGGATGGGGCACAGTTCCTGATCGGCGGGGGCGAGGATGCGCACCTCCTGGCCGCGCGCGGCCTGGTCGGCCTTGGAGCGGCGGATCTTGATGATCAGGGCCTGGTGGGACCGCTTGCGGCCGTCCTCGTCCTTGATCTGCACGGTGCGGGACCTTGGCGTCGTGGAGGTTGAGGCGGGCGGGCTCGCTGGCGCGGGCGGCCATCCACCAGGCGATGAGCAGGACGGCGGCGTCCCGCTTGCCGCGCACGGTGGTGCGGTCCAGAGTGCGCACCATCAGGCGCAGTTCGTCCAGATGGCGTCGGCCTGGAGCGGGCCGGGCTCCACCAAGGGGTCGTCGGCCCCCTCGCCGGCGCGGTGGCGGATGACGAGCTGGCAGGCCTTGACCTCCTTGTCCGACAGCGGCTCGCCCTGGATGGCGCGCATCGCGCGCAGGGTGCTGAAGTGGGCCTCGATGGAACTGGCGGGGTGGCCGCGGTCGCCGAGGTCGGAGAGGGAGGACAGGACGCTGTTGGGCTCGTCCTCGGCCCAGTTGTAGGTGGCGCACCACAGGGCGTACGAACTCCAGCGGCTGGCCCGGGCGTTGCGGGAGCTGCGTGGGACGGCGTTGCTGAGCTTGCGGGCGGCCGACGCCGAGATCCGCTCTCCGGCGGGAGACACGATGTCCGGCTCGGCCCGGCGCCGGGCGGCCGGGACGCGGCCGGCGGTGGGGACGAGTCCGTGGGACGTCATGACGGTTGCGACTCCTCACGGCGGGACGCGGCGGCGGGCAGGCAGGAGGGGCACCAGCGCTCGCCGGGGCGGCCGGTCAGGTCGCGGGGCACGTCGCGGATGCCGCCGGGCACTGCCATGCCGGGTCCGTCGTCGCACAGGATGCGGTGGGCGTCGCAGTCGCCGTTCTCCTGGTTGGTCAGTGGCCGGGTGTAGCGCGGGTCGGCGGCCACCGCATCGGTCTCCGCCAGCAGCTCGAACTTGCGGGGATTGCCGAGATTGCTGACGTGGATAGGGGTGGTGCGTCCGACGAGGGCACCATTCTGGTGCAGATCGTGCTCGACGACGCAGGCGGCGCGGCCATCGGGGCCGGTGGGGCCCACGCGCAGCCGCCGGTCCCGGTCGGCCATGTACCGGTCGAGGTCACGGTAGAGCTGCCCCTCCTCGACCATGCGCCCCGTGCTCTGCGGGATCTCCCTCGTCATCTTCTCCCCCTGTGCTCCCGGGCCATCCTGACGAAGTCCTTGCGTTAGCCGGATACCTGCGGACGCCGCTTGTCGTGTCCCGCGCGATTCCTGATTCCGGCTAAGCAGACCCACCACGAGCCAATAATCAGTTACAGCTGGAAGGGATGGTCACTCTCAGGCGGCCTCCTCTTCGTCCTCGTGCACGTCCTCGATTCCTCCCTGGTCCCTCAGCTCCGCCAACTCTGTCTCCACGGCGTGCTTGTCACTGAAAGCTTGGGCCACCTCCTTGAGAGTCACAAGATCGATCTTTGCGACACCGCGTGCTACCGACAGGAGGGAACGGAGTCGTCGAGGCACACGATCATCGGGGCGTACTCCGTACCACTGCTCGGCGATCAACTCGTGAACCTCACGCTCGGGAATGCCAAGTACCGCCGCGATACCGGGGACGTACTTCGGTGCAGGCGGAGTGTCCATCTGCCACCTGGCCATGTTGTTCCACCACGCGGAAGAGCGACTGCCGTCCTTCCCGCTGACGTCCCACGTCGTCGCCTCCATCTGGTTGAAGGTCATCCCTGCCGCGTTGCGCTCACGCACCGCCTCGCTGAACACGTCGTTCGCCATGGAACCAGTATTCAGACAGATGAATGGGACGTCTATTGAAATGAACAAACTCAGCACTTCGCGTCATCACACAGATGGACATCCGTTCGCATGCAGACCAGTTGGGGCGGCAGCGGCTACCCGTTCTCGCCTCAGGTCGCCAACGTCTCCTACGCCCAGCGCGAATGCACGAACATCCGAGGCGTCTCGCCTTTCCTGGGTGCCAGGGCCTTTCGTGCCGCGGTAAACGGCACGTCCGGAGCGCGGTCAGCTCCCCGGCAGCCACTGTGAGAGGCCAGCGCGGACCTGTGCCTCTCGGAAGAAGCCGCTGTGGGCGACGGCGCTTGCCGACGGGACGACGAGCGGATCGGGCACGACGTACGAACCGGCGCGGTGGACGCCTTCGGTCGGTACGACGAGGTCGTTGCCGACACCGAAGAGCCGGTCCACCAGCGCGTCGAGCGCGCGCATCGCCAACGACGCGTCCTGTGCGGGCTCGAAGTCGGACGTCACCGCGCGCACCGAAACCTCGGACGGGACGGCGGATGCGTTGAGTTCACTGAGCCCCTCCGACGCGGGGTCCATCGCCGCCAGACCGTCCAGCCCGCCGAGGACACCAGTAGCACCGTGCTTCACGACTTCGAGGACGACCTCCAGGGTGGTGCTCACCAGCTCTTCCGGGAACAGCCCGAGCAGATTGGTGAAGACCCCGAGCAGATCGCTCAGTCGCTGCTTCTCGGCTAGGGCCGTGCCCGCGTTGGGGGTGGCGACATGGACGACCATGCGGACGGAAGGGGCGGGCCGTCCCGCGCCCGCCAGGCCGTCCTGGCTCAGGTGGCGGGCGACGAGACCGCCGCGTGAGTGGGTGACGATGTCGAGGGTGAGTCGCCGGTCGGCGGGCAGGTGCTCCAGGAGCCAGCGCGCGTTGTCGACCGGGTCCAGGTGGACGGTCGGATGGTCGAAGACCAGGACGCGGCCGTCGTAGCGCCGGTGGAGGTCGTGCAGCAGCGGCTCGTCCTCGGCGATGCCGCGAAAGCCGGTGCGGCACCTGCTGAAGGTGCCGTGGACGAAGAGCAGGAAGGGCCGGTCGGCGAGCTCGGCGAGCCGGCCCGCGCTCACCGGCACGCCGGACCCCTCACCGGGCCTGTCACCCGGCTGTTTGCCTGGCGCGAGGAATGTCTGCGGGGTGGTGAGCCAGAGCCCGTACGGGCGGTGCTTCTCCTCCCATCGGCTGACCGCGAAGTCGGCCGCGAGACCGGCTGCCCGCTCGATGGGGAACCGCAGCAGGTGCAGGACCTTGCCGACACCGAACCCGACGATGCCCCGGTCCGCCGCCGGCCCGGCGGCGGGGAGCGCGAACTGCTCCATCGGAACACGGAACGTCTGGGCCCCGGCGGCCCGGTCCGTGCGGCCACCCCGCACCGCCGCTCCTGGGAACACCCAGCGCACGACCCCGGTCGCGTCTGCCTCCAGCAGGACCTGCCCCTCGTCCGGAGGGGGCGCAGGCGCCTCCAGGAGGAGGTGCGGGCCGGGAGCGACGCTCCGATCGGGCCCGCGGGGGCGGCGTGGCACGGCCAAGTCGCGCAGCGGCACGGTGAGCACCGGCCGCATCCCGGCCTCCTGCGCCGCGGTGCCCAGCAGGCGCGCAGCGGGCTCGGGGAGGTCATCGGCGAGAAGTTGTTCGGGCAGCCCGCCAGGGGCCGCGTCGCGCACCGGCGTCCCTGCCGCGGCCCATCGGCGGACCTCGCCGACGCGGCCGCCGACCTCCGAGGAGCGCAGGACCAGACCATAGGGGAGTTCGCTGCGTCCGTCCCGTTCGAGATCAGGCATCGTCCGTTCCTTCCCGTTCCGCCGAAGGGCCTTCCGCGGTCCACTGGACGGTCAGCCGAGGGTGGCCGAAGAAGAGATAGGCGAGCGGGGTCGAGAGCTCGGCCCCGGCCGCGCCGAGCGTTCCGGCACGCCGCCTGCGCAGGTACTCGGCGGGGGCCGTGCCGCCCTTCAGCACGGCCTTGTAGAAGTCCTGGGCGAAGTTCTTGGCGACCTTGTCGTCGACGTTCCACAGCGGGGCGACGGCCGCCTGCGCCCCGATGCCGAGGAAGGCGGGCACCATGCCCGCGTACGCGCCCAGCTCGCTGCGGCCCTGCCCGACCTGGCAGGCGTTGAGGAACACGAGCCGCACCCCGCTGGCCTCCACTCCGCTGACGGACCGTCGGCTCAAGTACGTGCCGTCCACCATCTTCAGACCGTCCTCCAGCTCTTCCGTGCTGAACTTCCCGTGCACGGCGAGGTGGAGGATCTCCGGCCCCCGCTCGCCCTCCAGGGCCATGAGCACCTGGTCGGTGGTGGCGTCGACGGGATTCGCGCGGTAGTGCCGGATGAGGTGTTTGGCCTCGGCCTTCGCCTCCTTGAGTTCAGCGACGGTGTAGTCCCCGGTCACCACGGACATCGTGCGGGGTTGCAGATGCGCGGGCGGGGCCGGGGTGCGCTGCCGGTCGCCGTAGATCCAGCGGCCGACAACCGCCTGGGCACCGAGGTGGGCCGGGGCCGCCGGGTCCAACGGCTCCGACAGCAGGGCCAGTTCCCAGGGGACGTACGGGTCCCAGGTGGCCAGGAGCACGCTCGGCGGACCGGCCCCGTCCCCTGCGGCCCGCAGGGCGGCCCACACCTCCTCCGGCACGGCGCCGCTCACCTCACGGCCGACTCCCTTGAGGTAGTGGGCCAGGTCGTAGGCGTCCTTGCGCTCCTGCACGCCGCGCATGACAGAGCGTGCCCAGTCGGCCTCACCGCCGAGCGTGGTCACGAGCGGCTTGTCGCAAGCGCCGACGCCCGGGTGCGGCGAGCGGTACAGCCAGCAGTGCTGCCGCCCGTCGCCGTCGTTCCCCGGGGCCACGACGATCTCCAGATCCGGCCTGGTGCCGGCGTCCGCCTCTTCCGGCAGCACCCATACGCCTCCGGCCGCCTGCATCCGCAGCTCGTCACCGGCCGGCTCCCCGGGCGCCTCCCCCACCCATACGGTCCGGTGGGCGACCCCGACGACGCTGCCGGCGACCGCGTACACCGCGGTGATCACCCGCTCCGCGGCCAGGGACGGATCGTCCACCGCCCGTAGTCGGAGCATCCGGTACGGGTACGGGTCGTCCGGCCCGGCCCGCATGCGCACAGTGAGCGGTTCCTCACCGACCACGGCGAAACCGTGCGCCAGGACGGAGACGTCGAGCGTGAACGCGTCGGCGGGGACGGTGAGGGGGGCGGGCTGGACGACCTCGGGCGTGGGGAACGGGGCCAGCCCGACGCGCAGTTCGAAGGCTTCCTCGGGCACGACGTGCTGGGGGGCCTCGAGACGGGCGTAGGCCTCGCGGGTGGGGGCGGTAACCGCAGTGCCACCCGCCACGGCTCGGACGCGAAACTCGCGCTCGGCGCCCCTGCGTCTGAGCCAGTTTCGGAGGCGGCCGGGCACTGGGTGCCGGCCTGTCCCTTCGACGGGTGCCTGCCCTCCCCCGGCCACGCTCCCGTATCCCGGGGGCGGCGCAAGGGGCCCGGCCGGCGGGCCCGACGGCTGCGCGGTCTCCTCGCGCTGCGGAGGCGAGGGCGGGGGCGGTGCGGGATAGGGCACTTCGAACACATGGGCGGGGCGAGGGGGGAGATGGGCGCCTGTCGTCGGCTCGTCGGCTTCCCCGTATCCGGTCTCCGGCTCCAGCAGCCGCGTCAGGTGGGCGAGTTCGCCGGGGCGGGAGGTCGGCTCCGGCCAGCGCACGGGAGGGCGGCCCAGATGGGGCGCCACCCTGGACAGTCCTCGCAGCGTGGCGAGGCGTTCGTCCGGGTCCTCACCCCTGAGCCGTGCGACAACACTGCCGACCACCTCGGCCGGCGGCGCGAGGCTCAGCACCGCACCCAGCCAGTCGGCCCGGCCCTCGGGCACCGCCCGAGAGAGCTGAGGGAGATCCGCCGCAAGCGCGTCCGGCAGCACCTCGACGACCTGTCCGAGGCGCTCAGTGGCAGCCCGGAGGGTCTCGTCGTCCTCGTCCACGGCATCCACGAGGGTGGCGATCAGCACCGACAGCAGCCGCTGCCTCCTACTTACGAAGAGGGAGGCGAGCGGGGACAGGTCGGACGGGAAGCCACGACCGTCCAGGAGGCGTTCGGTCACAGCCAGTTGCACGGCCAGAGCGGAAGCCCACTCGCCCGGATCGTCCCGTACCGAAGGTGTGACGGCAGGCCGCTCCGGGGTGGCCAGCGCCCGCCGCGCCGCGTCCTGGTGGGCCGAGCCGTCGTCAGCGGCCCACCCTTCCAGGACGGCACGCACCTCGATCACAGGGAGGTGTCCGGCCGCCTCGACCAGGGAGTCCGGCACCAGGGCCTCCGCCCGGAAACGGCTGAGGACCAGCTCCGCGACCTCCTCCGCAGCCGGTTTGTCCAGCGGGAGCGCGGCGCACGCCGCGAGGGCCTCGGTGCGCAGGCTGCGGTTGACCTCATGGACGGCGAGGAGCAGCAGCGGTCCGAGGTCGTCGGGCGTCAGTAAGCGGTGCGAGCGTGAGGCCACGGCTCAGCCCTCCGGGAAGATCGGCCCCACCACTCACGGTAGCCCGGGGAACCTCCCCAGTCTTCTTGTACGTCGCCGTTCAGCCGCAGCGCGTCTCCAACAGCCGCTGCCACACCTCACTGATCGTGCGTAAGTAGGCCCGCGCCCGAGACGCTCCCGAGGTCGTAGTCGACGGCGCCTACCCTGTGGCCCCGTGGGCATCGGCAAGAGCGAGGCCAACCGCCGCCGTCTCCTGGTCGGTGAAGAGACCGGGGGCGGCGGAGTGGGCGCCCCAGACGAAGGTAACCTCGCCGTCTTCCGGGAGCACGCCCAGGACTGGGCAGGCGTCGCCAGACATCGTCGTGGATAGAGCTCTGCCCGGCCTGCGATACGCCCCGTCCTGCCGGACGGGCCTTCATCCGCTGGCACCGAGACACCGCCCGCGATCCGGCGGTGCTCCGCCATCTATTCGAGGACTGGGAGACCGAGACCATGCACTCCCACGACTGGGCCCGTGCCACCGAGCCCGAGCCGCCCTCCAGTCTGCCTCGCCACCCGGCCTTACACCGCGCGGACACGGCTGACCGCGTCTCCATCAACCCTCGTCACCAGCTATAAGCAGGCCCTGAGGAATTTCAGCCTGGTACGACACCGCACGTCGCCCGGGATGAGGCGGCCCGGATCGTGGCGTAGGCGAGGCTCCTGCGAGACGTGGCTGCTCACTGGCCGATCGATGCGGAACGTCGTGAACCCGCCATGCGAGGTGCCCCGGCGGATGGCGCCTGCCGCCGGGGCACAATCTACTTGTAGCCCCTAGCGCCGGACTTCCGGGCGATCAACACTGCCACCGCCCGGGCGTGGTTGGCCATGGCGCGCAGGTGGTCGGTGATGGTCTTCGCGGGGTGCCTGGCGGACGGACCGCACGGGGCCATCGGATTGGACGCGAGAGCGACGAGCCAGAGGAGTCCGAGCAGGGCTGGAACGGTCTGGGTGAGCTCTGCGATGTACGTCAACACGGTGGAGTCTTCCTCCCGTTGTCGTGATGTGGGTGCGCCGGGCGCCTCGGCACGGCTCAAGAATCACGACAGGGAAAACAAGATTGCAAACCGCGTTTTAGCAGGTCACGGAGACCTCTAAGCTTGTCTTTTAACCTCGGGCCTGCTGGTCGTTGAGCAACTGCGAGACGCGCTGGGGTGAGACTCCCAAGACGTGTGCGATGTCCCTGCCGGTCAGGCCGTGCTCGTTGAGTGCTGCGGCTGTGCGCCGTAGCTCTACTG
>NZ_JAQYWT010000267.1:0-310 GCF_036322545.1 Streptomyces sp. SP18BB07 | reverse complement strand
GGGGGGGGGGGGGGGCCCGCCCCCGCCCGCCCCGCCACCCGCCCAGCCCCCCACCCGGCGCCCCACCAGCACCCCCCGCCCCCCGCCCCGCCCAGAGCCCCCGCCCCCCACAAAAAACAACAAACCCCCCCCCCCCCACACCCCCCCCCCACCCCACCCACCCCCCCCCCCCCCCGCCACCCCCCCCCCCCCCCCCCCCCCCCCCGCCCCGCGCCCGCGCGCGGCCCCCCCCCCCGGCCCCGGCGGCCGGGCCGCCGGGGGGGGGGGGGGCGCGGGCGGGGGGGCGCGCGGGGCGGCCAGGCCGGGCGCG
>NZ_JAQYWT010000266.1:0-89284 GCF_036322545.1 Streptomyces sp. SP18BB07 | reverse complement strand
GTCAAGGTCGCCGTCGAAGAGGGCCAGGAAGTCAAGGAAGGCGACCTCGTCGTCGTCCTGGAAGCCATGAAGATGGAACAGCCCCTCAACGCCCACCGCTCCGGCACCATCAAGGGCCTCACCGCCGAGATCGGCACCTCCCTCACCTCCGGCGCCCCCATCTGCGAGATCAAGGACTGACGACAACGTCAGCCTCCCCACCCACCCGCCTCGCCCACCACCCACACCTCCCTCCCCGACCCGTGCCCCGTACAGGTGTTTTGCCGAGTTGTAACGCCTCAGGGGGACTGCACCGACGTCTCATCGGTGTTTACGTGGTCTCGGACATTCCGGGATCATCCATCACGGAGGTGTGCGCCATGCAGGACGCCGCGTCGCGGCTGACGACCCTGTTCGAGCAGTTGTCGGGGACCCCGCTCCCGGTCCGCCTGCGGGCCTGGGACGGATCGACGGCCGGACCGCCGGACGCCCCCGTCCTCGTGGTACGCAACCGCAGGGCCCTGCGCCGAGTGCTGTGGAAGCCGGGCGAGCTGGGCCTGGCCCGCGCCTGGGTGGCCGGCGACCTAGGTGTGGACGGCGACCTCTACGCCGTACTGGACCTCGTGGCCGGACACGTGTGGGAGCGGGACGAGGACGCCCGGAGCCTCGCCGACACCCTGCGCGACCCGCGCGCACGGGCGGCCGTCAAGGACCTGCTGAAGCTCGCCGGCCCCGCCGTCCTGCTGCCGCCCGAACCGCCCCGCGAGGAGGTCCGCACCCGCCACCGGCACACCAGACGCACCGACAGACGAGCCGTCAGCCACCACTACGACGTCGGCAACGACTTCTACGAGGCCGTCCTCGGCCCGTCGATGGTGTACTCCTGCGCCTACTGGGCCGCCTCCGACGGCACCACCACCCTCGAAGCCGCCCAGCACGACAAGCTCGACCTCATCTGCCGCAAACTCGGCCTGAGCCCGGGGCAGCGGCTCCTCGACGTCGGCTGCGGCTGGGGCTCCATGGCCGTGCACGCCGCCCGCGAGTACGACGTCCACGTCGTCGGCGTCACCCTCTCCCAGGAGCAGGCCGCCTACGCCCGTAAGCGCGTCGCCGACGAGGGCCTCACCGACCGCGTCGAGATCCGCGTCCAGGACTACCGCGACGTCACCGACGGGCCCTACGACGCGATCTCCTCCGTCGGCATGGCCGAACACGTGGGCGCGGACCGCTATCTGGACTACGCCGAGGACCTGTACCGGCTGCTCGCCCCCGGCGGACGGCTGCTCAACCACCAGATCTCCCGGCGCCCGCAGCGCGACGAGAGCACGTACTCCGTCGACGGCTTCATCGACGCGTACGTCTTTCCGGACGGCGAACTCGCCCCGATCGGCACCACCGTCACCCAGCTCGAACGCGCCGGGTTCGAGGTCCGCGACGTGGAGTCCCTGCGCGAGCACTACGCCCTCACCCTGCGTGCCTGGGTCACCAACCTCGAAGCGCGCTGGGCGCACGCCGTCGCCCTGGTCGGCCCCGGCCGCGCCCGCGTCTGGCGCCTCTACATGGCCGCCTCCGCCCTCGGCTTCGAACGCAACCGCCTCGGCGTCAACCAGGTACTGGCCGTACGGCCGCCGGAAGGGGGCGCGTCGGGCCTTCCGCTCAGGGCCCGGACCTGGGGCGCCTGAACGCCCGACGGGGGCGCGTACGGCCATGTACGCGCCCCCGTCCGTATGTCCGCCGCGGCTACTCGGACTTGATCGCCGCGAGCATGTTCAGCTTCGCCGCGCGCCGGGCCGGCCACAGCGCGGCCAGGATGCCGACCGTGGCGGCGAGGAGGAGGAAGACGGCCATCCGGGCCCAGGGGAGGACCAGTTCGTACGTCGGCATCCTGCTGGCGACGAGTTCGCCGGCCGCCCAGCCGAAGAAGACGCCCAGGCCGATGCCGAGGACTCCGCCGAAGAGGGAGATGACCAGGGACTCCAGACGGACCATCCGCTTGATGCCCCGCCGGTCGAGACCGATCGCACGGAGCATGCCGATCTCCTGCGAGCGCTCGAACACCGACATCGCCAGGGTGTTGATCACCCCGAGGACGGCGACGATCACGGCCATGGCCAGCAGGCCGTACAGCATGTTCAGCATCAGGGTGAACATCTTCGCGATGTCGTCGGAGAGGTCCTGTCCGCTCTGGACCTTGATCGCCGGGTTCTCGCCGAGGGCCTTCTCCAGGCGGTCCTTGGCGGCGTCGGAGGCACCGGCCGAGGTCTTCACCATGACCATCATGTCGGCCGGGTCGACCTCGGCGGGCAGCCGCGCGTCGAGCGTCCTGTTGTCGAGGAGGATGCCCCGGATCAGCTCGTTGTTCTCGTAGACCCCGGCGACCGTCAGCTTCTGCTTCTGGCCCCCCTCGAACCCGGCGGTGAACTCCGAACCGGCCTTCCAGCCGCGCCGCTCGGCGGTCTCCGCGTCCACCACGACCTCGCCGCCGCCGACCTTGAACCTTCCGCTGTCGAGGGGGAAGTCGGTGAGCTTCGCGATGGCCGCGCCGTTGACGCCCGTGAGGTACTCGGTCTCGCCGCCGATCCGGGACTCCGCGTTGCGCAGCGGCGAGACGGCGGTGACGCCCTCGGCTGCGGCGAGCTTCTTCGCCACGTCCGGGGAGAGGAAGTTGCCGTTGGCCATCGAGACGACGTAGTCCGCCTTGATCGCGTCGGCGGCCATCTTGCCGATGGACTTCTGCAGGCTGCCCGCCATCACCGTCATGCCGGTGATCAGCGTGAGACCGATCATCAGCGCCGAGGCGGTCGCGGCGGTGCGGCGCGGATTGCGCACGGAGTTCTGCCGGGCGAGCTTGCCGGAGATCCCGAAGACCCTCATGAGGGGGGCGGCGGCCGCGATCAGCGGGCGGGACAGCAGCGGGGTGAGGACGAAGACACCGATGATCAGCAGCACCGCGCCGAAGCCCATCGGGGCCTGCCCGTCCGAGCCCTCCATGGTGGTGGCGTACAGCACGGTCGCCACGCCCGTGCCGGCGAACAGCGCGCCGATCGTGTTCCGTACGACGAGCGACTTGGTCGTCGCCTTCGCGTGCACGCTGCTCATCGCGGCGACCGGCGGGATCTTCGCCGCCCGGCGGCCCGGCAGCCAGGCGGCCAGCATCGTGATCAGCACGCCGACGAGCAGGGCGGTGGCGACCGTGCCGGGCGAGACCACCAGCGGGCCGGCGGGGACGGTCTCACCGAGGGAGCCGATCAGGGCCCGCATCCCGGCGCCGATGCCGACACCGGCGGCGAGACCGGTGACGGCGGCGACCGCGCCCACCACGAACGCCTCGATCAGCACGGTCCGCGTCACCTGGCGGCGGGAGGCACCGACCGCGCGCAGCAGCGCCAGTTCCTTGGTGCGCTGGGCGACCAGCATCGTGAAGGTGTTGGCGATGATGAACGTGCCCACGAACAGGGCGATTCCGGCGAAGACCAGCAGCCCGTTCTTCAGGCCGCTCATCTCGGCGGCGATCTGCGTGGCCTGGTCGTCCGCGAGCTGCTGACCGGTGGTGGTGTGGGCGGCGTCCTTCGGCAGGACCTTGTCGACGGCCTGCTGCAACTGGGCCTGGCTGGTGCCCGGCGCCGCCGTCACGTTGATCGTGTCGAACTCGCCCTCCATGTGGAAGAGCTTCTGCGCGGTCGCCGTGTCGAACAGGGTGAGGCTGCCGCCGGCGGCGACATTGCCGTCGTCCGTCGTGAAGATGCCGCTGATGGTGGGGGTGAGGACCGGGCCGTCGACGGACAGCCGCACGGTGTCGCCCACCTTGTACCCGGCCCGCTTCGCGGTCTCCGAGTCGATCGCGATCTCGTCCGCGCCCCGGGGCGCGCGCCCGCCGTCCTGGAGGGGATACCGGGGGTCGTCCGTCCCCCAGAAGTTCCCGCCCTGCGACTGGAAGCCGCCGCCGATCAGCTTGCCGTCCTTGCCGGCGAGGGCGGTGAACCCGCTCACCACACCGAACGCCGACTCGACGCCGGGCGCCCGCTCGACCTTCTTCAGCAACTCCGGGGTGAGCTTCGGCTGTTCGGCGACGGTGTCGCCCTCGTCCGGCTGGTATTCCGACCGGATCGCGACGTCCACGTGGTCGAAGCCCTTGGCCGAGCTCTTCTGGAGCGCGTCCGAGATGGTGTTCGTGAAGACCAGCGTGCCGGACACGAAGGCGACGCCGAGCATCACCGCGAGCACGGTCATGAGCAGCCTGGCCTTGTGCGAGAGCACGTTGCGCAGGGCGGTACGGAACATGAAGGGGTCCCTGTTTCGGGGTCGGGGGGCGGGTGGGGGCGGAGGCGGCAGGGGGAAGTCCCTCAGGTGGAGGGGGCGAACTCCCTCAGCTCGTACGTCCCTTGGTGTCGAACCTCTTCATCCGGTCCAGCACCAGGTCCGCCGTCGGCTCGTGCATCTCGTCCACGATGCGCCCGTCGGCGAGGAAGATGACGCGGTCCGCGTATGCCGCGGCCACGGGGTCGTGCGTCACCATCACGACGGTCTGCCCCAACTCCCGTACGGAGTTGCGCAGGAAGCCCAGCACCTCGGCGCCCGAACGCGAGTCGAGGTTTCCGGTGGGCTCGTCCCCGAAGATGATGTCCGGCCGGGAGGCGAGCGCCCGCGCCACGGCGACGCGCTGCTGCTGGCCGCCGGAGAGCTGGGCGGGCCGGTGGCTCAGCCGGTCGGCGAGGCCCACCATCCTGATCACGGTGTCCAGCCACTGCTTGTCCGGCTTGCGGCCCGCGATGTCCATCGGGAGGGTGATGTTCTCCAGCGCGGTCAGCGTCGGCAGCAGGTTGAACGCCTGGAAGATGAAGCCGATCTTGTCCCGGCGGAGCTTGGTGAGCTGCTTGTCCTTCAGCGAGCCCAGTTCGGTCTCGCCGATGCGGACCGAGCCGGCCGAGAAGGTGTCCAGGCCGGCCACACAGTGCATCAGCGTGGACTTGCCGGACCCCGAGGGGCCCATGATCGCCGTGAACTGGGCCTGCCGGAAGTCGACGGTCACCTGGTCCAGCGCGACGACACGGGTCTCGCCCTGTCCGTAGACCATCGACAGTTCCGTGGCGCGGGCGGCCACGGCGGTGGACCGGTCGGCGAGGGGAGTGGTGGTCACGGGTGGTAACTCCTGTCGGGACGACGGCGCGTGTCGATTCTTGGACGACTCCATCGTCTCGGCGGAGGGGCGCCGTGTAGTCAGCCGCTGTTCCGGTTCCGGGGCAGACTTCTGACGGACCGGCGGGGGGCTCGTCATACCTGGGGATGACGGTCGGCTCCGACCGGGGTGTGGGGGGCATGAACCGACACGAGTCAGCGCGTCACCGCGTGTGTGTCGGGTGGGGCCGCTCGTTCGGGCGGTGAAATTCCGTCATTCCGCGCACGGCCGGTCGTGCCGTCCGTAAGGCTATTGGCAAGTGCGGATGGCGTGTTCCGTGGGCTGATGCACCCTCAGACGTCAATAAAATAAGACAACATCGGTCCGCTCTTCGACTGTTCGGGGGAAGCGTCCCGATAGGCTCGGGACCGCAGCGCGGAGCCCATGGCCTGCCCGGATGGTGGAATGCAGACACGGCGAGCTTAAACCTCGCTGCCCCTCGCGGGCGTACCGGTTCAAGTCCGGTTCCGGGCACCTCCGACCAACCCAGCACATTTCTCCCCATACCCCCACATCCCCTCCCGACCTGAGGCGCGTCTCGCCCACCCCATCCGTTTGCCCCCGGTGAAGATCCCCGGGGACACGGCGCCGCCCGAGGCTCAGCGACCGGGGCCTTCACTATCAGTGACCGCAAGCCCTGGGGGCAGGTCGGGTGACGTGGTGGGGGTGGGTTGGGGTTGAGGGGGGTGGGGCGGGGAATCAGGGGGACGCGTAGCGTGTTCGATGTCAGGGCAGGGGAAAGATCCTCCCCAAGCACTAGGGTCATTCTTTTGCCCACCTATTACTCTTGAGCCAAGGCCACGCAGGGTGGCCATGGAGGAGTGAAATGAGGAGCAGCAACCCGGTCTTCTCGCGACGGGGGTTCAGCCGCGACAACGGCTACGCGGGCTTCAACACCGCGCCGCAGGCCGGGGGAGCAGCTGTCGGCACCCAGGGCAACCCCTACGCCCAGCAGGGCGGCAACCCGTACGCGACGAACCCGTACGCCCAGCAGGGCGTACAGCCCGGCACCCCGCCGCAGGCCCCGGCCCGCACGGGCGCCATGACCATGGACGACGTCGTCATGCGCTCGGCCATGACGCTCGGCACGGTCGTCGTCGGCGCGGTCCTCGCCTGGGCCCTCCTGCCGGTGTCGCCCACGAGCTACGGCCTGGCCATCGGCGCCGCGCTCATCGCCTTCGTCCTGGCGATGGTGCAGTCCTTCAAGCGCAAGGCCTCGCCCGCGCTGATCCTGGCGTACGCCGCGTTCGAGGGTGTCTTCCTCGGTGTGCTCAGCGAGATGTTCAACTCGGAGTGGAGCGGCGCGCCCTTCCAGGCGGTGCTCGGCACCATGGCCGTCTCCGGCGCCACCCTCCTGGTCTACAAGGCGGGCTGGATCCGGGTCACCGCGCGGTACGCCCGCATCGGCATGACCATCGCGATCGCCTTCATCCTCGTCATGGCGGTCAACCTGCTGCTCGTCGTCTTCGGGCTCGCCCCCGACGGCGGACTGCGCAGCATGGGCCCGCTCGGCGCGATCGTCGGCATCCTCGCGATCCTGCTCGGCGCGTTCTTCCTGACCCTGGACTTCAAGCAGATCCAGGACGGCATCGCCTACGGTGCCCCGCGTGAGGAGGCCTGGCTGGCCGCGTTCGGCCTGACCATGACCCTCGTGTGGATCTACATCGAGATGCTCCGCCTGGTCGCCATCTTCAGCGGCGACGACTAGATCCGACAGGTCGAGCCGATCGGACAGATCGCGCCGATCTAGCGGGAACACTGATGAAGGGCCCCCGAACCTCGCGGTTCGGGGGCCCTTCATGGGTTCTCGGCGGCTTCACCGGAGCTTCCGCGCGGCCCTCCTCAGGTCGTACTCGTGAATGATCGCTTTGGCGTGTCCGTACGCGAGGTCGTACTCGTGCCGGAGCCAACTGACCTTCTCCTCGAAATTGAAGAGAGCGGGGCCTTCGTCGACTTTGCGGAGCCAGTCGGAGACTTCGCGACCGGTGCAATGGGGGATGCGGGCGAGCAGGTTGCGATGGGTCTCCTCGGAGAAGACTTGGGACATCGGCGCCTCCGGACGAAAGGGAATGTAAGCCGGTCCTTCAGGTCACGTTGCCTGAGTGGCGGCCTGTTGGCAACAGTCCGGTTCAGGCGCGTACGCTCGCGGCGTGCTTGATACGACGCCGTTGACCCGTGCCGTGGATCATTTCGCCGACCGGCTGCGGGCGGCCCCGCAGAGCCGGCTGCAGCGGAGTGCCGCCGCGGAGGCGCTGGGGCTGGCCAGGGAGTTGGCACTGCGTGCCCAGCGGCTGGAGACGCCCGAGGGGCCGTTCCACGAGATGCCGGACGCGGGCATGTTCGCGGCGGCCGATCAGGTCATGGTCGCCGGCAACGATCTCGCGCTGGTGCTGGCGGACGAGGGGGCGCTCGCGGAGGCCGTGGCACTGGTGGAGGAGGCTCAGCGGCGGGCCGGGGTGTGAGGCGGGCCCCCACGGGGAGCGTCGGCGCACCCGGGGGAGGGGGCGCGCGTTCGTCGGCGGGTGCGGGCCCGGTGGGGCTTCGCGCGCAGTTCCCCGCGCCCCTTCAGGGCGCGGCTGGAAGTGTCGGCCTCTACAGGGACGCGATGACCCGGTCCGCCAGTATGTAGACCATGTCGTCGCCGCACTCGAACGTGAGGGTGTACGCGCCGGAGATGCCCGAGCCGCCCAGGAGGACCGGGGTGTCGCCGGTCTGGAGGGCCGTGGCGAGGCGCTCGGCGGTCTCGCGGTGGCCGGGGGTCATGCACAGGGTGGTGCCGTCGGCGAAGACGTAGACGTCGAGGGTGCCCAGGGGGCCCGGGCGGACGTCGGCCAGCTCGGTGCGGGACGCGGCGAGGTCCTCCAGACAGGCGACCGTGCGCTCGTGGTCGTTGGCCACAGGTGACTGCACCGGTACGAAATCGGGGTGCGAGGGGTGGCGGCGGCGGGCCGCGGCCAGCTCGGCGGAGTCCCCGGCGAACTCGTCGCTCTCCAGACCGGCCTCGATCACCGGCTCCAGGTGTTCCAGGCCCGCGAAATCGGACTGCCGGGGCAGGAACAGGTCGCTCTCGGGCAGACCCAGCAGCGGCGGCGTGTCGGTGACGTCACGGGACTCCTGGGCGGCCCAGAAGGCCCGGGCCTCGGCGAGCTCACGCTCCCGCTCCTCGGCGAGGGCCTCGGCGACGGCGGCGCGTATCTCCTCGGCGTCGGCGGCCGGACGGGCGGCCGGCACCAGGGCACGTGCCCCGACGGTCCGGCTCTCGGCCAGCTCGGTGCGCAAGGCAGCGACCTGTCGGCGCAGACCCACGAGGGTGCGCAGGACGGCGACGCCCACGGCGGCGGTGGCGGCCGTGGTGAGCAGCAAGGCGATCGGCATGGCGCTCACTGACGTACTCCCGGTTCAAAGTCGACCCCCGACTTCCTACATCAGCTTGAAGGGCGGACTAACCAGCTGTCAGTGCGTAACGTCACGAAACGGGCAGGAATCTTGCCCCGATGTTTGGTGGTGAAACGGCTCTGAGCTGCGTAAATCGCTCTCCGGGGGGAGATAGGTCACATCCTGGGGGAGATTGGATCACAAAACGGCCCGGAGCCCCACGGATTCTGGGACTCCGGGCCACAGCATCACGGTGCGCTTCCGTGCGGTCACGGCTCCGCGCGGGACCGCACGGTCAGCTGAGGCGCTCGATGACCATCGCCATGCCCTGGCCGCCGCCGACGCACATCGTCTCCAGACCGAACTGCTTGTCGTGGAACTGGAGGGAGTTGATGAGCGTGCCGGTGATCCGGGCGCCGGTCATGCCGAAGGGGTGGCCGACGGCGATGGCGCCGCCGTTCACGTTCAGCTTGTCCAGCGGGATGTCCAGGTCGCGGTAGGAGGGGATCACCTGGGCGGCGAAGGCCTCGTTGATCTCGAACAGGTCGATGTCGTCGACGGTGAGACCCGCGCGGGACAGGGCCTGCTTCGACGCCTCCACCGGGCCGTAGCCCATGATCTCGGGGGAGAGGCCGGAGACGCCGGTGGAGACGATCCGGGCGAGCGGGGTGAGGCCGAGGTCCCGCGCCTTGGTGTCGGACATGATCACCAGGGCGGCGGCGCCGTCGTTCAGCGGGCAGCAGTTGCCGGCGGTGACCAGGCCGTCCTCGCGGAAGACCGGCTTCAGGCCCTGCACGGCCTCCAGGGTGACGCCGGCGCGCGGACCGTCGTCCTTGCTGACGACCGTGCCGTCGGGCAGCGTCACGGGGGTGATCTCGCGCTCCCAGAAGCCCTTGCCGATGGCCTCCTCGGCGAGGTTCTGCGAGCGGACGCCGAACTCGTCCATCTCCTGCCGGGTCACACCCCACTGGCGGGCCAGGTTCTCGGCGGTCTGCCCCATCGCGATGTACGGGTCGGGGAGCAGGCCGTCCTCACGCGGGTCGTGCCAGGAGGCGCCGACCGACTTGGAGACCGCCTCCGTGCGGGCCTCGGCCTCGGCGAAGAGCGGGTTGCGGGCGGTGTGGATGTCGCTGGTGCCGCGCGCGCTGCTGCTGACGACCTCGACACCGGCCGAGATGAAGACGTCGCCCTCGCCGGCCTTGATGGCGTGCAGGGCCATGCGGGAGGTCTGGAGCGAGGAGGAACAGTAACGGGTGATCGTGCAGCCCGGCAGGTGGTCCATGCCCAGCTGTACGGCCACGATCCGGCCCAGGTTGTGGCCCTGCTCGCCGCCGGGGAGGCCGCAGCCCAGCATCAGGTCGTCGATGTCCCTCGGGTCCAGCTCCGGGACCTTCGCGAGGGCGGCCGCGACGATGGTGGTGGTCAGGTCGTCGGGGCGCAGGTCCTTCAGCGAGCCCTTGAAAGCGCGGCCGATGGGGGAGCGGGCGGCTGAGACGATCACGGCTTCGGGCATCACGGCTCCATTGGCATGCGTACGGAAAGCTGGGCTGTGGGGGAAGTTACCCGTACGTATGGTCCGGGTCACGGGCATGAGGGTGTGACTCCGACCGCACTTTTCTAAGCGCTTGCTTTTTTGGTTGAGCGCCTAGTGACTCGGGGCAGCGGGTTCGTGGGCGGGTGCGGGTGTGTGGGGGCTTCTCGCGCAGTTCCCCGCGCCCCTAAAAGACCAGGCCCTGCGGGCCTGAAAAGCACGGGCGCAGCCCGGCTTTTCAGGGGCGCGGGGAACTGCGCGAGAAGCCCCCACACACCCGCAGTCGCCCGATTGCAGTGCGCCCCGAGCTATTAGGCGCCCGGCTGCGCCTCCGCGGTAGCGGTGGGCGCAGGGTCCGTCGCCGGCACCCTCCGCCGACGCCGCCGCTTCAGCAGGGCCCACGGCCCACGCGGCCCCGTCGGCATCGCGGCCGTCACCTCGGTGCCCGCCTCCGACGCTGCCTCGGCGGCGGCGCGAGCCACCGGCAGGAAGCCCTCGCGGCGGCTGACGTCCGGCCGCTCCTCGTCCGCCGGCCACAGGCCCAGCGCCGCGCAGACCGTCGGCAGGAGGGCCATCGCCGCGGTCGCGTAGCCCTCGGCGGAGGGGTGGTAGTTGTCGGGGCCGAACAGCTCCCGGGGATTCTGTTCGAACTCGGGGCCGAGAAGGTCGCCCAGCGACACGGTGCGGCCGCCCTGCTCGACGGTGCCGATCGTCTGGGCGGCCGCCAGCTGCCGCGAGGCCCGGCGGGCGAGCCAGCGCAACGGCTGCTGCACGAGCTCGATCGTGCCGAGGTCGGGACAGGTGCCCACCACCACCTCGGCCCCGGCGGTCCGCAGCCGCCGTACGGCCGCGGAGAGATGGCGGACGGAGCGGGTCGGCGGCATCCGGTGGGTCACGTCGTTCGCGCCGATCATGATCACGCAGACGTCGGGGACCTGGGCCGGGTCCTCCAGGACCAGGGCCACCTGCCGGTCGAGGTCGTCCGACTGGGCCCCCGGCAGCGCGACGTTGCGCAGCAGCACCGGGCGCTCGGCGACCGCCGCGAGCCCCGAGGCGATCAGCGCGCCCGGGGTCTGCCGGGACCGGTGGACGCCCTGGCCGGCGGCGGTGGAGTCACCGAGCATGACGAGGCGGAGCGGGGGATCGTCAGGGGCGTCGTACGAACTGCCGTACGAGCCGTAGCCGTACGCGCGGCCGTACAGGCTGCCGTGCGTGTGGCCGTACACGCCCTCCGCGCTCGGCGGGTGCGGGCTGTGCCCGTTGCCCACGACCCGCTTGGCCATCCGCACCTCGGCCAACACCACGCCCACGGCCGCCGCACCCAGCAGACCGATGCCGCCACCGCCGTACGCCGCGCCCGCCGCGATGCGGCGGGCCACCCTTGCTCTGGACATGCTCGTCATGCGTCGCCGCCACCTCCTCGTACCCGTACACCCACTCCTTGCCCCGTAGCAGCCCTCGGCCAATCCCGGCGGAAGGTGAACAGGGAGAAGAACAGTGAGGACGGGGCTTAGGCTGGCGGGACATTACGACCATCCCTTTTGCGGCTCCGGAGACAACGGTGCAAATTCACGACTCGATGATCAGCCTCGTCGGCAACACCCCGCTGCTGAGGCTCAACAGCGTGACCGAGGGCATCCAGGCGACCGTCCTGGCCAAGGTCGAGTACTTCAATCCCGGCGGTTCCGTGAAGGACCGCATCGCGCTGCGCATGATCGAGGCGGCGGAGAAGAGCGGGGAGCTCAAGCCCGGCGGCACGATCGTCGAGCCGACCAGCGGAAACACAGGTGTGGGCCTCGCCATCGTGGCCCAGCAGAAGGGGTACAAGTGCATCTTCGTGTGCCCCGACAAGGTGAGCACCGACAAGATCAACGTGCTCAGGGCGTACGGGGCCGAGGTCGTCGTCTGCCCCACGGCGGTCGACCCCGAGCACCCCGACTCGTACTACAACGTGTCCGACCGGCTGGTCCGTGAGACGCCCGGCGCCTGGAAGCCGGACCAGTACTCCAACCCCAACAACCCGCTCTCCCACTACCACTCGACCGGCCCTGAGCTGTGGGAGCAGACGGAGGGGCGGATCACCCACTTCGTGACGGGTGTGGGGACCGGCGGCACCATCTCCGGCACCGGCCGGTACCTGAAGGACGCCAGTGACGGTCGCGTCAAGGTGATCGGTGCCGACCCCGAGGGGTCGGTCTACTCCGGCGGCTCCGGGCGCCCGTACCTCGTCGAGGGCGTCGGCGAGGACTTCTGGCCGACCGCGTACGACCGGACCGTCGCCGACGAGATCGTGGCCGTGTCCGACAAGGACTCCTTCCAGATGACCCGGCGGCTGGCCAAGGAGGAGGGCCTGCTGGTGGGCGGCTCCTGCGGCATGGCCGTCGTCGCCGCCCTGGAGGTCGCGAAGCGGCTCGGCCCGGACGACATCGTGGTCGTCCTGCTGCCCGACAGCGGGCGCGGCTACCTCAGCAAGATCTTCAACGACGAGTGGATGGCCGACTACGGCTTCCTGGAGGACGAGGGCCCGAGCGCGCGCGTCGGCGACGTCCTCAGCCACAAGGAGCACGGCGCCATTCCGTCCCTCGTCCACATGCACCCGGACGAGACGGTCGGTCAGGCCATCGAGGTGCTGCGCGAGTACGGCGTCTCGCAGATGCCGATCGTGAAGCCGGGCGCCGGTCACCCGGACGTCATGGCCGCCGAGGTGGTCGGCTCCGTCGTCGAACGCGAGCTGCTGGACGCCCTGTTCACCCAGCGCGCCTCGCTCGACGACCCGCTGGAGAAGCACATGTCCGCGCCGCTGCCGCAGGTCGGCTCCGGTGAGCCGGTCGGTGACCTGATGACCGTGCTCGGCTCGGCGGACGCGGCCATCGTGCTGGTCGAGGGCAAGCCGACCGGTGTGGTCAGCCGGCAGGACCTGCTCGCGTTCCTCGCCAAGGGCGGGGTCAAGCAGTAGGGGCGGCATAGCGGCGGTGGGATCTGCCGCGCGACGGGGAGGGGCGCCTGAATCGGGGGAAAAATCCCGGGAAGCGCCCTTCTCCGTCGAAGATTTGCCCGGGGCGGGGGTTTGACTTCGCAGAAGTGGTACGAGCGCGTCACGTCCGCGCAGCACCCGCTTAACACGGGTCCGGCACATTAGTGGGTGTCGGCAGGGCGGGAGCGGCTCCCCGCCCCAGCCGACAACCGAACGGCGTCAAGGACCTCCGGAGCGGCTCCCGGACCTCCATGGACGCCACGGACGCGCCAGCCCGGTTCCGACCCGGCCCGCGTCCCTCGCGGGGACCGCCGTCGTCCCGCCCCCCGTCACACGGGGGTGCGGCGGTCCCCGCGCATATCTTTTCGCGTATCTCTGCGCGTATCTCTGCGCGCATCTCTTCGACATGCGCGGTGGGGGCCTCCGTCGGGAACGCCGGGAACGCCGGGGAGGTCACTTCTCCCAGTCCGCGTCCCCGTTCTTCTCCTGGCGTCGGCCCAGAATCGGCGAGTTGCGCAGGGCCCAGGCCACGTTCACGGCGACGATGCCCGCCCAGGTGACGAACAGGCCGCGCAGTTCGGCCACCCCGCCGCCGATGCCGGACAGCGGGATGGCTGCGACGAGGGAGACCACGCCGAAGCCGTAGCGTTCGCCCCAGCTGTCGGTGGACCTGTCGGGGGAGCGGCTGCCACGGGCCACCACCATCTGCTGCTCGGCCACCTGACGCCGGACCCGGCGGTCGACCACGCTGTCGATGCGCTGGTCGACCTTCTCCAGGAACGAGTCGACGAGCGCGGACTCGTAGTCGTCGCCCAGGTCTTTGCGGGCGTGCAGGGTGGCGGCGAGTTCCTTCTTCAGCTCGGTGTCGCCGAGCTGCGCGTCACGGGCATCCATACCGGTCATGCTCCTCACGGTAGGGATCCGGAAGCCGCCTGGCACTGGGGTTAGCCCCCCAGTCGGCGCACCGGCTTTCCCTGTTTCCCGTCCGGCATCCCTTGCCCGGCCTGCATAGCCTCATGCAGAGTTCTCGGTGACTGAATATGTGGTGTCCGCCGGGGCTGAGGAGGCTGCGGGTGATGTCCTCTCGGATCATGGGCGCGACGGACGCCCCCGTCACCGCCGCCGTGGCGAGCGCGCCGGTCGTGCCTGCCGGGCTCGTCGTTCTCGACGGGGGTGTGCTGGGGGTCGCCGATGTCGTGCGGCTCGCCGACGGGGTCGTACGGCCGGTGCCCGACGGCGCGGCGATGCGGCGGGTCGAGGAGTCGTGGGAGGCCGCGCGGCTGATCGCGGCGACCGGACGGGTGTACGGCCGCTCGACCGGGGTCGGCGCCAACCGCACCGAGGACGTGCCCACCGAGGCCGCCGCCGAGCACGGTCTGCGACTGCTGCGCAGTCATGCCGGGGCGATCGGGGAGGAGCTGCCCGCCCGGCAGGTACGGGCCATGCTCGCCGTGCGCGCCAATCAGCTGCTCGCGGGCGGGGCGGGGCTGCGGCCGGGCGTGGTGACCGCGCTCTGCGCGGCGCTGGAGAGCGGGGCGTACCCCGTGGTCAACGAGTTCGGTTCGGTGGGCACGGGCGACATCGCGGCCCTGGCCCAGGTGGGGCTGGCGCTGGCGGGGGAGCATCCGTGGCGGGGGCCGGAGGCGCGGCCCGGGTCCGGAGATGGGGCCGGGGGTGACTCCGGTTTCGGCGTGCCCGAGGCGCAGTCGCTCGACAACAACGACGCGCTCGCACTGATCAGCAGCAACGCGCTCACGCTCGGACAGGCCGCGCTCGCGCTGCACGAGCTGCGGGGGCTGATCGCGGCCACCCAGGTCGTCGCCGCGCTCTCGCTGCTCGCCGTGGACGGCTCGCACGAGGCGTACGCGGCGCCCGTGCACGTCGCGCGCGCCCACCGGGGGGCGCGCGAGGTGGCCCGGCGCATGCGGGAGCTGATCGGCGCGGCCGACCGGCCCACACCTCCGCTGGGGCGGATCCAAGACCCGTACGGCTTCCGGTGCCTGCCGCAGATCCACGGGCCCGCGCTGGACGCGGCCGACGCGCTTGAGGGCGTCCTGGAGGTGGAGTTCAACGCGGCCGCCGAGAACCCGCTGATCATCCCGGAGGACATGGCCGCGTACCACCACGGCGGCTTCTACCAGGCCCAACTCGCCCTCTCCCTGGACCACTTCCGGCTGGCCGTGACCCAGGTGGCGCGGCTGTCGACCTCTCGGCTCTCCTCGCTGAACGAGCCCGCGTACACCCGGCTGCGGCCCTTCCTCGCCGATCAGGAGCCCGCCTCCTCGGGCGTGATGATCCTGGAGTACGCCGCCGGGGCCGCCCTCGGTGACCTGCGGGCCTTCTCCGCGCCCGCGTCGCTCGGCCACGCTGTACTCTCCCGGGGCGTCGAGGAACAGGCCAGCTTCGCCTCGCTCGCCGCCCGGCAGACCCTGCGGGCGTGCGGCGCGTACCGGCTCGTCGTCGGCTGCGAACTCGTCGCCGCGGTACGGGCGTTGCGCCAGCGGGACCTGCGGCCGGATCCCGGACTGCCCGTCGCGCGGGCGCTGGAGCTGGCGGAGGCCGTGCTCGACCCGGACCCCGCCGACCGGCCGCTGACGGCGGACGTGAGCGCGGCGGCCGTACTGCTCGACCGGTTCACCGAGATCTGGACGGACGTCCAGGCGGATCCACTGAGGGGGAGCGCGTCATGAGCGCGGACAAGGGCACGGGCGTGACGGACAGTCCCGCCGCGCGGCTGCAGGCGCTCTTCGAGGGGCACCGGCTGACGCCCACCCAGCGGCGCATCGCCCACAGCATGGTGCGGCGGGCGGCCGACGTGCCGTTCCTGTCGAGTGTGGAGCTGGCGGAGCTGGCCGGCGTGAGCCAGCCGTCCGTGACCCGGTTCGCGGTGGCGCTGGGCTTCGACGGCTACCCGGCGCTGCGCCGGCACCTGCGGGACGTCGGGCCCGCCGAGCCGGCCCCGGACACCACCGCGTACAACGAGTACCAGCAGGCCGTCGAGGCCGAGATCGAGAACCTGCGGCATCTGGCCGAGGTGCTCGCCGACCCGGCCCCGGTGGCGCGGGCCGGACGGCTGCTGGCCGCGTCCCGCCCGCTGCCGGTGCTCGGACTGCGGGCCGCGGCCTCCCAGGCGTACGGGTTCGCCTACTTCGCCGCCAAGGTCCACCCCGACGTACGGCTGCTGCACGAGGGCGGCAGCATGCTCCACGACCGCATCGACGCCGCTGTGCGCGGGGGCGCCACCGCGCTGCTCTGCTTCGCGCTGCCGCGCCACCCCCGCGAGGTCGTCGAGACCCTGACGTACGCCAAGGAGGCGGGGCTCTTCGTCGTCACGGTCGCCGACTCCGCGTTCGCGCCCGTCGCCAAGGTCTCCGACCTGCTCCTGCCCGCCGCCGTCGGGACCGGGCTCGCCTTCGACACGGCCTGCGCCCCCATGCTGCTGGGCCGGGTGCTCCTGGAGGCCATGTGCGACGACCTGCCGGAGGCCCAGGCGCGGCTGGAGGAGTTCGACGCGAAGGCCGCGACCAGGGGGTTGTTCGTCGAGTAGCCGTCCCGGAGAGGGCCGGGCGGCCGTGCCGGACGGGGAGATCCGCGATTCTCAGGCGCGCTTCACGTTCGCTGGTTACGGTGCCCGCGACTGTCGGGCGAACCGGTGATGGACGACCGGTGATTGACGATCGGTGATTACGGGAGGCGGGGAACGTGACACGCGGAGGGCAGGGGCTTGCTCGGGTGGCCGTCGTGGTGCGGGCCGGGGCGGCGCCGTTGTGGTGGCTGGGAGTGGTCGCGGCCGGGGTCGGGGTCGTGCCGTCGGGGCTGACCGGGCGGCGGATCGGGGTGCTGGCGGGGGCCGTGCTGTTCATTGTCGCGGCGGCCGGGGTGGCGTGGGCGGGGCGCGGCCGGTATCTCACGCCGGTGCGTGCCGCCGTGCGCGCCGGTAAGCACGATGTGCTCCAGGACCGTGCCGTGACCCTGCGCGCCTGGCGCCGGGGCCACCGCTGGTGGCTGCTGCTCGGCTTCGCGGCCGCCCTGGGCTCGTCCTTCGCGCTCCCCGCGGCGGGCGGGATGCTCCTCGCCGGCCTCGGCACCGGCCTCCGCCTCAAGGCGGCCTGGCTCGGCCGCCGCGAACTGGCCGCCGGGCAGCTCTTCTGGGTCCCGGTGGACCGGCTGTCCGCACGGGCGGGCTGCCCCACGGGCAGCCGGGTGCCCGACTACCGGCTCACCGGCATCGGAGCGGGCGACGCGGCACCCGGGGGCGGCAAGCGACGGGCGTAGGTCCGCCGGCAGCCCGGCAGCCCGGAAGCCCAGAACTCCGGCAGCCCTGACGGCCCTTGGACGGCCGTGGGGTCATTCGCCCCGCGTGCGGAGGACCAGCTTGTTCACCGCCCACAGTGCGATGCCGATGACCAGGAGGACACCCGCGCGGATGTAGACGTCGGACGGGCGGTCGGCCAGTGGGCTCGCCAGGATCAGGGCCGTGAGGGCGCCGAGCACCGGCAGGGCGGTCGGCGTCCGGAAGTGGGCGTGGTCGACGCGGTCCCGGCGCAGAACCAGGACCGCGATGTTGACGACGGCGAAGACACAGAGCAGCAGGAACGCGGTGGTGTCGCCGAGGCCCTCGATCTCCCCGGTGGAGACCAGCCCGATCGCGAGGAGGGTGACGAAGACGATGCCCACGACCGGCGTACGGCGGCGCGGCAGGACGCGGGCCATGCCGCGCGGGAGGATGCGCTCGTTGGCCATGCCGTAGCAGAGGCGGGAGGCCATCATGATGTTGATCAGGGCCGAGTTGGTGACCGCGAAGAGGGCGATCAGGGCGAAGAGCTTGTGCGGGAAGTCCACTCCGCCGGCCTTCACCACTTCGAGGAGCGGACCGCTGGAGCCCTCCAGGGTCTCGGCGTCGACGAGAAGTGACGAGACCAGCGCCACCAGCACGTAGATCGTGCCCGTCACGGCCACGCCGATGAAGATCGCACGGGGGAAGGTCCGGGTCGGGTTCTTCGTCTCCTCCGCCATGTTCACCGAGTCCTCGAAGCCGACGAAGGCGAAGAAACCGAGTGCGGTGGCGCCGAGGACGCTGGTGAGCAGGGCGTATCCCGCTCCGCTCGCCTCGAACTCGGTCAGGCGGGACGGCTCGCCGTCACCGCTCAGCACCGCCCACGCGCCGATCGTGAGGATGATCAGCAGGCCGGTCAGCTCGACCAGGGTCAGCACCACGTTCGTCTTCACCGACTCGGAGACGCCCCGCAGGTTGAGGGCGGCCAGCAGGACGATGAAGGTGATGGCGACCAGGGTGGGCGGCAGCGCACCGTTCGTCAGCTCGTCCAGGTAGTCACCGCTGAAGGCGCGCGCGGCGGCGCTCGCGGACGACAGGCCCGAACACATCACCATGAAGGCGACGATGAACGTGAGGAAGGGCAGCTTGAACGCCTTCTGTGTGTAGAGGGCCGCCCCGGCCGCCTTCGGGTACTTGCCGACCAGTTCGACGTACGACGCCGCCGTCAGGATCGCCACCACGAAGCCGATCACGAAGGGGAGCCAGAGCGCTCCGCCGACCTTCCCGGCGACCTTGCCCGTGGTCGCGTAGATGCCGGTGCCGAGGATGTCGCCGATCACGAAGAGAATCAGCAGCCTCGGGCCGAGCACCCGTTTGAGGCCGGTCTCCTCGGCGGGCGTCGGCGCCGCGGCGGTGCCTTCGGTGGTGGACAAGAGAACCTCCCCCGGTCGGTGATCCGTCCGGGGGACTCATGCCCGGTCGCGGGCCGTGGATGCCTTCGCGACCGGTTCTCGGCCGGAGACGTGTTCAGGCCGTGCGCAGCGTCCGCTTGGCCAGTTCGTACGCCGGGAGCATCTGCTCGTGCTCCTGGGTGTCGAGGCCGCCCAGGTGGACGACGACGGGCCCGTCCGGGGTGACCGCGACGAAGGCCCGCTCCTTCTTGGTCTCCTCCAGGGCCTCGCTGGTGTAGAGGTACGCGACCTCGGTGCCGGAGACGTCGGAGTCGGAGGTGAACTCGCTGTACTTCGCCTCGCTCGTGTTCCCCTCGGCCGCCACGAACTCCTTGAGCAGCGCCTCCGCGTCCCCCTCCGTGGCGCCCTTCTCGCCGGTCCAGACCCGGATGAAGCCGATGTTCCCGGCCGGCTTGGCGTCGATCTCGCACGCGGCGGTGAACGGTCCCTGCCGGAGCAGCCCCTCGGCCAGCTCGGCCGCGAGCTCGTCCTCCGCGGAGCCGCCCTCGGCGGGCGGGCCGCTCTCGACGGCCTCCGCCTTCCACTTCTCGGCCGTGTCGAAGGCGACCGGCAGCTCGCAGGCGGAACCGGCCGCGCCGACACTGCCGCCGCTCTTGACCGCCTCCTCAGCAGCGTCCCCGGCGGTGTCCTCCGCGTCGGCGGTCGCCGCCCCGGTGGTGTTCGCCGGGGGCTTCGCGTCGCCGTCCCCCGCCGACTCCGAGCACCCTGTCAGGACCCCGGCCAGCAATGCGAGCTGCGCCAGCGCCGTCCCCCGTACCGCTCTTCCCACGGTCACCCTCCCCTTGCCGTTCGACTTGTTGTTCGAGGTCGGACACGGTAGCCGAGGCACGCGCGGGCGGCGCTCCCCGGGTGGGGGGCGCCGCCGGAGCCGTCGTATCAGGGCGGTCAGACCTCCAGCTCCGCCTCGATCCGCCTCAACTGGTGCCTGGCCATGGCGAGGTTGGCCCGCTTGGCGTCGAGGACCAGGTAGAGGAAGAGGCCGTTGCCGCCGCGTCCGGTGAGCAGGCGGATCAGGTGGTACGCGTCGGACAGGGTGATCAGGATGTCCTCGATCTCGCCTTTGAGGCCGAGGTGTTCCATGGTGCGCAGCTTGGCTCGGACGACGTCGGTGTTCCCGGCGGCGGCGACATTGAGGTCGAACCCCTTGCTGCCGCCGATCGTGCCCAGTGCCATGCCGCTGGTGTAGTCGACCAGGGCGGCGCCGGTCGCGCCCTCGATGGACGCGAGGGCCTCTTTCAACGCGGTCTCGGTGTTGGCCATGGTGTGCGGTGTCCTTTCAACTCTCACTGGTGGTGGGTGCGTTGGGAGTGGATCGGGGGGTGGGGCGTGGGGTGGTGGCGCGGGGCGTACGGCGGGGCATGGTCGACCTGACCGTGGCCTTGGCCGGTGTCTGGGCCGGGGGCTCGGGCGTGGCCCCGTCGGCGGTCCTGGCCACCGACCGGACCGGGTTCCGGGTGGCCGCCGCCCTGGCGTTGCTCGCGGCCGCGTCGTCGGGCCGGGGCAGGGCGTCCACCAGCTCGCCGATCCGGCCGCCCGCCCGGCGGCCCTCCAGGTGGAGCCTGCCCACGTTGACCCGGTCCTGGGCCAGCAGCGTCAGCACGGCGGAGGAACCCGCCGCGTACGTCGCCACATAGCCGTGGTCGCCGCGCAACAGCAGTTCACGGAGCTCGCCCCGGCCTGCGGCGTCCGTCATCCGTACGGCGACACCGAGCGCGGCCGCGGTGAGCGCCGCCAGGCCCTCGGGTTCCACGCCGGGGGTGTCGTGGGCGAGGACCAGCCCGTCCACACTGGCCGCCAGCGCGCCGGTCAACTGGGGTACACGGGCCCTCAACCGGTGCAGTTCGTCGAGGACTTCGGCCTCCGCGGCCATCAGCAGTCTCCTCTCGGCGGGACGCTCCCGCTGCCGCTCAAAGGGCCTCCAGCGCATCCCTGAGCCTTTGCAGTAGAGCCACGTCGGGGTCCGGGGTGGTGAGCGGCCAAGGTGGGGCGAGGGGCGCCGCCTCGACCCCGGCCACGAGCCCGGCCGACGGCTCGCGCCCCGCGTGGGATGCGGTGGGGTGGTGCGGGTCGGTCGGCGTGAGGGCGGCCGGTTCGCCCGGCGTGAGGTGGCCCGGGTGGGCCGGCGTCAGGTGGGCCGGTTGCGTCGGCGTGAGGTGGTGCGGGTCGGCCGGCGAGGGGTGGTGCGGGTCGGCCGGCGGGCGGTGGGCCGGGGCGGGCAGGGGGGAGCGGTCTGGGCCGGGCTCTGGGGAGCGGTCCGGGCCGGATTGCGGGGGGAGGCCTGGTGGGTCGGCGGGGGTGAGGCCCGGGTGGGTTTCGGGGGTGCGACCACTTGGGGCGGCGGGGAAGGTGTCCGGCCCTGTCGGGAGCGGCCGTGTGGGAAGCGGCCCTGTGGAGAGGGGCCCTGTGGGGATCGGCTTTGTGGGGACCGGTGGTGCCGGGATCGAGCCTGTCGGGATCGGTGGTGCCGGGACGGGCCCTGTCGGGACCGGTGGTGTCCGGACCGGTGGTGTCGGGGTCGGGCTGTGCCGGGCCGTGGATATGAGGCCGGCCGCTGCCAGTCTTCGCACGTCCACGAGGGTGTGGAAGGCGGGCCGACCCAGGGTCAGGGAGATCTCGGCGGCCGTGCGGAAGCCGTCGACCTGGCCGAGTACGGCTCCCTGCCGGGCCGGGACCGACGGTGTGTCCAGGCCGGCCGCCGCCCTGATCAGCGGGGCCTCGTCCATCGCCGGGTCGGGCCAGATGCGGTGCAGCAGATCCCGGCGGCGCCGCGCCTCGCGCTCCACGGCGGCCACCGGCACCGGCCGGATCGGTCCCAGCCAGTGCGCGGCCCCGTAACGGAAGCTGGCCGGCGCGCTGCTCGGGCCGAGGACGAAGTACGCCGCGTCGAAGAGCGCCCCCGCGTGACACAGCTCCAGCGCGCCCCGGGCGACCCGGCCGCTGTCCACCAGGAACCGCCCGACCCGCAGCCCGGCCCCGGCCGTGTCGACCGCCTCCCGCCAGCCTTCGGAGTCCAGGATGCCGCCGGTGGCGAGCAGCACGTCGAGCCCCGGGGAGCGGGGGCTCTCGGCGTGTACGACCTCGCCGTCGGAGAGGTACAGCGCACCGGTCTCGCGCAGCAGGACACCGGTGGCCCGCTCGGCGGCGAGGCGGCTCAGCATCGGGGAAACGGCCTGCCGGAAGTGCTCGCCGCGTACGGGGAGCGGGGGCGCCGGGGTCGGTACCGGGGTGGGTACCGGTGTGGTGATCACGCTCATGCCAGCACCAGCCGCCCCGCCATCTCGCCGAGCCGGATCCGGGCCAGCGCGAGGTTGCCGTCCGTACGCGCCAGCCACAGGTGCAGGAACACACTGCTGTCGAACGTCGTCCGCACGAACCGCAGCACGTGGTACGTGTCCCGGTTGCTGACGATCAGGTCCTCCACCGGCAGCTCCGCACCGGACCAGTCGGAACCCTCCTCCGGTGCGAACGCCCGGTGCTCCGCCGCGAGCCGCGCCAGCTCCGCCGCCTCCGCCGCGGTCGTCTCGTGGTCACCGCCGGGTGCCTCCCCGACCGTGCCCAGTGCCAGTCCGCTGGTCCAGTCGACCACCGCGGCGCCCAGGGCACCGGGCAGCCTCATGGCCTCCACCAGACACTCGTCGATTCCGGGCACCGTGGCTCCCCTCCTGCCTGCGGTTCGGCTGAGTGACGCAGACGCTACGCACCGTGTGCGCTAGGGGGTGAGGGATCTGGCATTTTCCAGCGGAACATGCGGACAGGTGACTAAGGTGGGTCGACTTGCCTGATTTTCACCGCTGTTGGGGCCGGGGCGACGCGTCAGTGCCCTGAGGTGGAGCTATGCGGCTGCCCCGCATGCCGGCCCCGAATGAGACGCCGACCGCTAACCATTCTGGGGGGCGTGAGGGGCGCAGGAAGGGGCGCGGCCAGTCACCGTGGGGCGCCACCAAGCCCCTTGGGGGCGCGGGGAACTGCGCGACCAGCCACGATCAAGCTTTGGCCGCCACGCGACAGTCCCCCGACGAACGGGAAGGCGACCGTCAAAGCCCCAACAACCCCGCCCTCTCGGCTCCCCCCGCCTCCGCCACGAGCTCCTCCACGGTCTGCGCCCGTCGCACCACCGCGAACCGCATCCCCCTCTCCCCGGGCGCGTACCCGTAGATCCCGGGCCGGGGCAGGGAGTTGTACGCGTAGTGGTGCGCGAAGTAGTACGCGCCGGTGTCCAGCGCGGCCGCGTAGTCCCCGGGCTCGAACAGCGGCAGCGCGCGCCCCTCCGCCAGCAGGTCCCCGGCGAAACAGGCGGGCCCCGCCACGTCCTGCGTCACCGTCGGTCCCCCCTTCACCCGCCCCTTCGCGTCGTACGCGGCGATCCGCAGCGGCCACGACCCCGGCGCGTACACCGTCCGCGTCGCCACCTGCACCCCGGCATGGGTGACCGCGATGGCCCGCCCGCCCGCGCTCTTCGTGTACTCCACCCGCGCGACGACCGTCCCGTGCTTCGCCAGCAGCGACCGCCCGAACTCGGTCACCAGCCCGTACCGCCCGTCGAACAGCCCCGGCACCGCCTCCGCCAGCAGCCGCGCGTACTGCTCGTACGTCGGCGTCGCCGCCTCCGAGGCGAAGTTCACCGGCAACCCGCCGCCGATGTCGATCGTGTCGATCTGCCGCCGCCCGATCCGCCGGTTGATCTCCTCCGCCAGCTCGTACGTCTCCGTGATCCCCCGCGTCATCAGCGACAGCGGGATTCCCTGCGACCCGGTGTGCGCGTGCAGCCGGCTCAGCCAGGGCCGGTCCAGATACGCCCGTACGACCCACTCGCGGGCGCCCTCGTCCCGGAGCGCCACCCCGAACTTCGAGGTGGCCGTCGCCGTGGACAGTGCGTTGATCGTGCCCCCGCCGACCTGCGGGTTCACCCGGATGCCGAGGGGAGAGCGGGTGGTGGCCGACCGGACGAGCGCGTCGATGCGGTCCAGCTCCTGCGGATTGTCCGCGTTGACGGCGATGCCCAGCGCCAGTGCCTCCCGCAGCTCGGCGGACGTCTTGGCGGGGGAGTCGAGGACCGTCAGCCTCGGCGGCACCCCGGCCGCCCGCGCCAGGGCCAGCTCCCCGGCACTCGCCACCTCCGCGCCGATACCCGCCTCGCGCAGCAGCCGCAGCACGGGCACGAGCGGCGTCGCCTTCACCGCGAACGCGTGCAGCACGGGTGTCCCCGGCGCCGTCACCGCGTCGAACGCCCTGCGCAGCGCCCCGGCCGACGCCCGGATACCGGTCACGTCGAGCAGCGCGACGACCGGCTCGCCGGGGCTCAGCAGCCCCTGCTCCACCGCCGCCCGCACCGCCTCGTCCCGCCGCGCGGCCCGCTCGCCGTCGGTGTCGAACAGCCGCAGTGTGCGCTCGGCGTCCCCCTCGTCCTGCCAGGTGCCGGGCCTCTCCCCGCCGGTCACGTCTCCCATCTCTTCCCCCGCTGTCGTGTCGTCGTCCGAACCCATACGGCCAGTGTGTCCAGCCAAACACCCACGGCACGCCGCCGCTGGCCCTACGGCCGTATTGACTAGCCCTATTCATCAAGCCAGGATGTGAATAGTTGCTGTAAAGCGAGGAGGCAGACCCGTGTCAGGACCCCGCCCCGTCAAAGCGCCGCGCGGTACGGAACTCAGCGCCCTGGGCTGGCAGCAGGAAGCCGCCCTGCGCATGCTCCAGAACAACCTCGACCCCGAGGTCGCCGAGCACCCCGACAAGCTCGTCGTCTACGGCGGCACGGGCAAGGCCGCCCGCGACTGGCGCTCCTTCGACGCCATGGTCCGCACCCTGAGGACCCTCAAGCAGGACGAGACCATGCTGGTCCAGTCCGGCCGCCCCGTCGGCGTCATGCAGACCCACGAGTGGGCCCCGCGCGTCCTCATCGCCAACTCCAACCTCGTCGGCGACTGGGCCAACTGGGAGGAGTTCCGCCGCCTCGAACAGCTCGGCCTGACCATGTACGGGCAGATGACCGCCGGCTCCTGGATCTACATCGGCACCCAGGGCATCCTCCAGGGCACCTACGAGACCTTCGCCGCCGTCGCCGCCAAGAAGTTCGGCGGCACCCTCGCCGGGACGATCACCCTCACCGCCGGCCTCGGCGGCATGGGCGGCGCCCAGCCGCTGGCCGTGACCATGAACGACGGCGTCGCGATCTGTATCGACGTCGACCCGCGTGCGATCGAGCGGCGGATCGAGCACCGCTACCTCGACGTGAGGGCCGACAGCCTGGAGCACGCCCTCCAGCTCGCGGTCGAGGCCCGGGACGCCCGCCGCCCGCTCTCCATCGGCCTGCTGGGCAACGCCGCCGAACTGCTGCCGCGCATGCTCGCCGAAGGCGCCCCCGTCGACATCGTCACCGACCAGACCTCCGCCCACGACCCGCTGGCCTACCTCCCGGTGGGCGTCGACTTCGACGACATGGCCTCCTACGCGGCGAAGGACCCGGCCGGGTTCACCACGCGCGCCCGCGAGTCGATGGCCCGGCACGTCGAGGCCATGGTCGGCTTCCAGGACGCCGGAGCGGAGGTCTTCGACTACGGCAACTCCATCCGGGGCGAGGCCCAACTCGCCGGATACGAGCGGGCGTTCGCCTTCCCCGGCTTCGTCCCCGCCTACATCCGGCCGCTGTTCTGCGAGGGCAAGGGCCCCTTCCGGTGGGCGGCCCTGTCCGGCGACCCCGCCGACATCGCCAAGACCGACAGGGCGATCCTCGACCTGTTCCCCGAGAACGAGTCACTGCACCGCTGGATCAAGATGGCCGGCGAGCGCGTCCACTTCCAGGGTCTCCCGGCCCGCATCTGCTGGCTCGGCTACGGCGAGCGGGACAAGGCCGGTGAGCGGTTCAACGACATGGTGGCCTCCGGCGAACTCGCGGCCCCGCTGGTCATCGGACGCGACCACCTCGACTCCGGTTCCGTCGCCTCCCCCTACCGCGAGACCGAGGCCATGCTCGACGGCTCCGACGCGATCGCCGACTGGCCGCTGCTGAACGCCATGGTCAACGTCGCCTCCGGCGCGTCCTGGGTGTCGATCCACCACGGCGGCGGCGTCGGCATGGGCCGCTCCCTCCACGCCGGGCAGGTCACGGTCGCCGACGGCACGAAGCTGGGCGGCGAGAAGATCCGCCGGGTCCTCACCAACGACCCCGGGATGGGCGTGATCCGCCACGTCGACGCGGGCTACGACATCGCCGAGACCGCCGCCGACGAGCGGGGCGTACGGGTCCCGATGCGCGAGGGTGACGACGCATGACGGGAGGGGCCAACTCTCCGGAAGTGGGGGCCGAGACCTCGTCCGTCGGCAGCTCGTTCCACACCATGTGGCGGGAGCTGCTGCCCATCGGACGGCACCCCGACTCCCACGGCTACCGGCGGTTCGCCTGGACCGGGGCCGACGCCGAGTGCCGGGCCTGGTTCAGGGAGCAGGCCGAGACGCGCGGGCTGACCTATGAGGTCGACCGCAACGGCAACCAGTGGGCGTGGCTCGGCGACCCGGCCGCCGGGGACGCCGTCGTCACCGGGTCGCATCTGGACTCCGTGCCCGACGGCGGTGCCTTCGACGGCCCCCTCGGCGTCGTGTCGTCCTTCGCCGCGCTCGACGAACTCCGGTCCCGACGGGTCGAGTTCACCCGGCCCCTCGCCGTCGTCAACTTCGGTGACGAGGAAGGCGCCCGCTTCGGCCTCGCCTGTGTCGGCTCCCGGCTGGCCGCCGGTCAGCTCACCGTCGAGGGCGCGTACCGGCTGACCGACGCCGAGGGCGTCAGCCTGCCCAGGGCCATGGAGGCCGCCGGGTACGACCCCGACGCCATCGGCCCGGACCCCGAACGGCTCGCCCGCATCGGCGCGTTCGTCGAACTGCACGTCGAACAGGGCCGGGCCCTGGACCTGTCCGGCGACGCCGTCGGCATCGCCAGCTCCATCTGGCCGCACGGACGGTGGCGGTTCGACTTCCGCGGCGAGGCCAACCACGCGGGCACGACCAGGCTCGTGGACCGCCGGGACCCCATGCTGTCGTACGCCGAGACCGTGCTCGCCGCCCGCCGCGAGGCACGGCTCGCCGGAGCCGTCGCCACCTTCGGCAAGATCGCCGTCGAGCCCAACGGCGTCAACGCCATCCCCTCCCTCGTACGCGGCTGGCTCGACTCCCGCGCCGAGGACCAGACGACGCTGGACACGGTCGTCGACGCGATCGAGGAGGCCGCCCGCGACCACGCCCAGGCCCACGGGGTCGAGCTGGACGTCGTCCGGGAGTCCTTCACCCCCGTCGTCGAGTTCGAACACGCCCTGCGCGACGAGATCGTCCGCATCCTGGGCCGGGACACGGCCGAGCTGAAGGTGCCGGTGCTCGGGACCGGCGCCGGACACGACGCCGGGATCCTCTCCGGGACCGTCCCGACCGCCATGCTGTTCGTACGCAACCCGACGGGCGTCTCGCACTCCCCGGCCGAACACGCCGCCGAGGACGACTGCCTGGCCGGGGTGACCGCGCTCGCCGACGTACTGGAAGGGCTGGTCCGCAGGTGACGGAGACGACCTACTGGCTCGAACACGCCTGGCTCGGCACCCACGTCGAGCCGGGCGTGACCCTGACCGTGGCCGGGCAGGGCTCGGCGAAGGCCGGCCGCATCACCGCCGTACGCACCGGGACGCCGACCCCGCCCCCGGGCGCGGTCGTCCTGCGGGGCCTCACCCTGCCCGGCCTCGCCAACGCCCACAGCCACGCCTTCCACCGGGCCCTGCGCGGCACCGTCCAGGTCGGCTCGGGCACCTTCTGGACCTGGCGCGAGGTCATGTACCGGGTGGCGGACCGGCTGACCCCGGACACCTACCACGCCCTCGCGCGGGCGGTGTACGCGGAGATGGCCCTCGCCGGCATCACGGCCGTCGGCGAGTTCCACTATGTGCACCACGCCCCCGGCGGCACCCCCTACGCCGACCCCAACGCCATGGGCGAGGCGCTGATCGAGGCCGCCGCCGAGGCGGGCATCCGGATCACCCTCCTCGACACGGCCTATCTCTCCGCCGGCTTCGGCAAGGCACCCGACCACCACCAACTCCGTTTCTCCGACGGCACGGCCGAGGCCTGGGCCGAACGCTGTTCAGTTCTCAAGGACCGGGATCACGCACGGATCGGAGCGGCCGTGCACTCCGTACGGGCCGTACCCGCCGGGCAGTTGGCGACCGTCGCACGCTGGGCCGAGGAACGGCGGGCCCCGCTGCATGTGCACCTGTCGGAACAGACGGCGGAGAACGACGCCTGCCACGCGGCGCACGGGTGCACCCCCACCCGACTCCTCGCCGACCACGGAGTACTGGGCCCCCGCACCACCGGCGTCCACAACACCCATCTCACCGACGAGGACATCGCCCTCATCGGCGACAGCGGCACCGGCACCTGCATGTGCCCCACCACCGAACGGGACCTCGCCGACGGCATCGGACCCGCCGTCGCCCTGCAACGGGCGGGCTCCCCGCTCTCGCTGGGCTCCGACAGCCACGCCGTCGTCGACCTCCTCGAAGAGGCCCGCGCGATGGAGCTGAACGAGCGGCTGCGCACCCGCACCCGGGGTCACTGGACGGCGGCGGCCCTCCTGCGGGCGGCCTCCGCCGACGGCCACGCGGCGATCGGCTGGGACGAGGCGGGCACCCTGGAGACGGGCGCGCTCGCCGACTTCACGACGATCGCGCTCGACTCCGTCAGGACAGCGGGGCCGCTTCCACGGCTCGGCGCGGAGACCGCGGTATTCGCCGCGTCGGCAGCAGACGTGTCGCACACGGTGGTGGGAGGTCGGTACGTCGTACGGGACGGGGCGCACGCGCTCGTACCGGATGTGCCGAGAGCCCTCGCGGACGCCGTCGCCGCACTGCGTGGATGACCCCCGCCGGCCCGCCCGAGCCTCCGGCCCCCCATCCCCGTACCGATTCCGAACCGACCGCCGACCAGGCAACCAAGGACGCCATGAGCAGCCCGACGACCGACAGCCCCGCCCACTCGGCGAGCACCGCCAGCACGCTCATCACCAACATCGCTGCCCTGGTCACCAACGACCCCTCCCTCGGCGACAGATCCCCCCTCGGACTGATCCAGGACGCGGCCGTCGTCATCGACGGTGAACGCATCGCGTGGACCGGTGATCAAAGCAAAGCACCCGCCACTGACAATCGCGTCGACGCCGGTGGGCGGGCGGTGATCCCGGGCTTCGTGGACTCCCACTCCCACCTCGTCTTCGCGGGCGACCGCACCGCCGAGTTCAACGCCCGTATGTCCGGCCGGGCGTACAGCGCGGGCGGCATCCGCACGACCGTCGCCGCCACCCGCGCGGCCACCGACGAGGAACTGGAGGCCAACCTCACCCGTTACCTCCGCGAGGCCCTCCGCCAGGGCACGACCACCTTCGAGACGAAGTCGGGCTACGGCCTCACGGTCGAGGACGAGGCACGGGCGCTGCGCATCGCCGCCCGGCACACGGACGAGGTGACGTATCTCGGCGCCCACATCGTCTCCCCCGACCACGCCGAGGACCCCGCCGCCTACGTTGCCCTGGTCACCGGCGAGATGCTCGACGCCTGCGCCCCGTACGCCCGTTGGATCGACGTCTTCTGCGAGAAGGGCGCCTTCGACGGCGACCAGGCCCGCGCGATCCTCACGGCCGGCAAGGCCAGGGGCCTGCACCCGCGCATCCACGCCAACCAGCTCTCCCACGGCCCCGGCGTCCAGCTCGCCGTGGAACTCGACGCGGCCAGCGCGGACCACTGCACCCACCTCACCGACGCCGACGTGGACGCCCTCGCCAACAGCCGTACGGTCGCCACGCTCCTGCCCGGCGCCGAGTTCTCCACCCGCGCCGAGTGGCCGGACGCCCGCCGCCTCCTCGACGCGGGCGTCACCGTCGCCCTCTCCACGGACTGCAACCCGGGGTCGTCCTTCACCTCGTCCGTCCCCTTCTGTGTCGCGCTCGCCGTGCGGGACATGGGGATGACGCCGGACGAGGCCGTCTGGTCGGCCACGGCCGGAGGCGCGCGGGCGCTCCGCCGCGACGACATCGGCCGCCTCACGCCGGGCGCGTACGCCGACCTCGCGCTGCTGGACGCGCCCAGCCACGTCCACCTCGCCTACCGCCCGGGCGTCCCCCTGGTCACGGGGGTGTGGCGCAGGGGCGTACGCGTGCTCTGACCGGCGCCGGGCACACACCCCCTAGCTGTGGATCGGCCCGGCACCCGCGCGCCATCGCTGTTTGTCGCGTCCGGACGCCTCGGCGAAGGAGACGGAGCCGAGCACGTCCGGGGTCACGGCGTGCCCCGGCGCGACCGCCGGGCGTATCACTCCCCGGGAGTCGACCTCGAACCGCAGGTTGTCGCCGTTGTCCCCGTCGAGCGAGTCGCAGTCCCAGATGCCCACACCGTCGTCGGTGGCCCCTCGGCTGTCCAGGCACAGGTCGGGGTCCGCGAACGACTGGAGGGCGTCCCGGTGGGAGTCGACGCGCCAACGCTGGGTGGCACGCGAGGAACACGTGGCCGTGACGACGTCGGTGCCCTTCTCCAACTCGCCGCGGATGTCCAGGCACAGGCCCGACGCGACGTTCACCACCTGGGTGTAGGCGGCGTTCAGCGGGGGCCCGTACGGCAGTGACGGCTTCGGGGCCCCCGGCGTCGACGGATCCGGACTCGGTTTCTTCGGCGGCTTCTCCTTCTGCGGCGGCTTCGAGGGACTCGCGGTCTCCGACGGGGTCGGGGACGGCGTGGGGCTCGGCGGGACGGTCGGGGTCACCACGCCCGAGGGCGGTACGGCGGGCGTAACGCCGGAACCCGCCTCGTCGTCGGACGACGAGCCGCCCGAGCCCGAGAACACCACGAACGCCAGCAGCGGCGCCAACGCCACCCCCAGCGCCACCGAGGTCAGCGCGACCCGGCGCGACGACGACCACTTGGCCCCCGAGGCCCCGACCGCGCCCTCCCCATCGGCCCCGCCCCGGGACCTGCGCAACGACCGCGTCCCGCCCACCGATCGGGCACCGAAGTCGGCCCATCCTCCGGCCCCGGCACCGACTTCCGCACCGATCCCGGGCACGCCGCCGAACCCGGGAGCCGCTCCGGCCGCACCAGCCACCCCGGCCGCCCCGGCCATGTCCGTGAAGTCGGCCGTACCCGCCGTGCCGGCCCGGGGAGCGGCCGACCCGCCGATGCGCGCGTCCGATCCGGGACCGGCCCAGGCCTCCTCCGCGCCGCCTCCCGCGCCCCCTCGGTCGCCGGACCCGGGGCTCGCCCACGGTTCTGCTCCGGTCGGCGTACGGGCCTGGTCATCGCCACCGGAGCCGGGCCATGTCCCCGCCCCCGCACCGCTCCCCGCGCGCTCCCTGCCACCAGCACCAGCACCAGCACCAGCACCGGCACCGGAGCCGCTGCCTGAACCGTCACCGCTGCCCGAGCCGAAGCCGGTCCCGGCCCAAGCCTCCGCCGCAGCCGCAGAAGCCTCGGCAGCCGCAGCCGCAGCCGCAGCCGCAGCCGTTCCCGCCCCGGCCCCCGCTCCAGCCCAGTTGCTGCCCGCCTCGGACCCGCCCGGTGTTCCGCGTCCACCTCGCGCCCCGGCGGTGTCCCGCCCGCCACCGCCGTCCCAGGCCCCGGCGGCACCCTCGGTCCGCGTTCCCGACGCGCCCCGCGTGTACGCCGTACCGCCCCACGGCAGGAGCCCCTCCGCGAGCGTCGCGCGCGGGCTGTCGCGCAGGGCGCACAGCTCCTCGTACGCGCCGGCGCAGTGCGGGCAGTGCTCCATGTGGGCCTGCAGGTCGGTGCTGTGGCGAGGGGTGTCCGGCCGTACGGACTCCTCGATCAGTCGGCGGAAGTCCTGGCAGCGCGGGTCGTCGGAGGCGGCCAGGCGCACACGCAGACAGGCCTGGCGCAGGGCGTGGAGCGCGGACTCCCGCTTGTACGTCACGTCGTCGGGGGTGAGGCCGAGGAGGACGGCCGTACGGTCGTCCGGTTCCCGCTCCACGACGCCGTACCAGATGAGGCCCTGCGGCCGGGGCGGCAGCAGTTCGAACGCGGCGAGCAGGGGCGGGACGCGGCCGCCGGGGCCCGCGGTGTCCAGCACGACGCGCAGGGCGGGGGCGAGACCGGTCGCGCCGCCGTCGGTGGCCCAGCCGGCGGCGACCCGTGCGGTCAGCAGGAGCAACCGATGGCGCCAGGGGATGGCTGGCTCGATCCCCCGCGCCGTCTCCTTGGTGGCGGCCGTGAACGCCTGCGTCGCCAGTTCCCGTGCCGAGGACTCGCTCGCGGCGCACAGCCGGGCGTAGGTGAGGACCGACGGGTGGTGGCGCTCGCGCAGTTCGCGCAGGGCCGCGTACGCGGTCGGCGAGTTGGAACGTAACAGCGCGGTCAGCCGTGTGTCCGACGCGCTCGCGTGCCGGTGCTCGGACCCGTCGTCGGGGCGTGCGCCCGGCGCGCCGGTGTCCTGTTGGTCCTCATGGCCGTCGTCGCCGCCAGGGCGCTCGTCCCGAGCCCGAGCCATCCTCGTGCCTCCTCGCACCCCCGTGTCCGCCCGTCGGCTTCTGGCATACCGAACAGTCTGGCGCGTGACCATAGTGGCGGAAGGTGAACCGGGGGGAAGGGGTTTCTTGCGGTAAGGGGGTGGGACAAGGGAAGACAGGGTGCGACAGGAGGCGGACCGGACGCAGTTCGGCCGGGTACGTCAGGAGTGTCGTGACTCCCACCGCACCCGGCCGACTTGGATCCGTGTCGCTCCGTCTCTGCGTTCGTGTCCGTCGCCGTCACCGATGTGGTCGGCTCCGGCGCGCGCTCACTCCTCCAGCGTCAGCCCCTTGCGCAGGCGTACCAGCGTGCGGGACAGCAGCCGGGAGACGTGCATCTGGGAGATGCCCAGTTCGTCCCCGATCTCGGACTGCGTCATGCCGGCCACGAACCGCAGCGACAGGATCTTCCGGTCGCGCGGAGGCAGTTCGGCGATCAGCGGCTTCAGGGACTCGACGTACTCGATGCCTTCGAGGCCGTGGTCCTCGTAGCCGATCCGGTCCGCCAGGGCGCCCTCGGAGTCGTCCTCCTCGGGCTGGGCGTCCAGCGACGAGGCGGTGTACGCGTTCGACGCCGCCATGCCTTCGACGACCTCGTCGTTCGTCAGCCCGAGGCGCTCCGCCAGCTCTCCCACCGTCGGAGCGCGATCGAGCTTCTGAGCGAGCTCGTCGCCGGCCTTGGCCAGGTCGAGCCGGAGCTCCTGAAGTCTGCGCGGCACCCGCACGGACCAACTCGTGTCGCGGAAGAAACGCTTGATCTCACCGACGATCGTCGGCATCGCGAACGTGGGGAACTCGACGCCCCTGCTCAGTTCGAAGCGGTCGATCGCCTTGATGAGGCCGATCGTGCCGACCTGGATGATGTCCTCCATGGGTTCGCTGCGCGAGCGGAACCGGGAGGCGGCGAACTTCACCAGAGCCAGGTTGAGTTCGACCAGGGTGTTGCGGACGTACGAGTATTCGTACGTGCCTTCCTCAAGGGATTCGAGCCGCTCGAAGAGGGTTTTGGACAGGGCTCGTGCGTCCACCGGTCCCACCTCGTCGTACGGGGGGATCTCCGGGAGGTCGGCGAGCACGTCGCCCGGACTGTGGGCGAGGTCGTCCTGCGTCTCTTCCGGGGCGGATGCCGACGTCGCCCTCTGGGTATGCGATTCGTCGAGCCGGGGTGACATGATGTCCTCCATCGTTCTCGGCATATGGCCGCCGATGCCAATACGTGCACTGCGGTGTGCGGCGCCTCCAAAGCCGGCCGTGTCGATTGGTGTCACTACTAGCCCTACCCGGTTTCCGGACGTCGTCGCAAGTGCCTCCTGTGGTGAAATGTCCCTTTGCGGGCGATTGTTCGGGTGTCGGAGAGTGTGGAGAAGGCGTAGTGTTCGAGGGCGAGTCAGCAGTCACGACGGTCGGGAGAGAGACGGCATGGACCGTGGGACGGTCGGCAGCGCACAGTCGGGCCGGCTACGGGTCGAGGTGCGGGAAGAGGGCCTCAGTGCCGTCGTGACCCCGGCGGGTGAGCTCGATCACCACACCGCCGATCTGTTGCGTGAGCCACTCGAGAGCTGCCTGGACAAGGGGTTCACACGTCTGGTGGTGGACTGCTCACGCCTGGAGTTCTGCGACTCCACCGGGCTCAACGTCCTGCTGGGCGTGCGGCTCAGGGCGGAGTCGGGAGGCGGCGGCGTCCATCTGGCGGGAATGCTCCCGGCGGTGGCGCGTGTGTTCGAGATCACCGGGGCTGACGCCGTGTTCACCGTCCACGACACCCTTGAGGACGCCCTGGGCGACTAGAGCCGTGGCCGACCCGCCCGTGACCTGCGTCACGGGCGGCGTCGCCCGGCTCGGCCGACGGTCCGGCCGGCGACGGCGGGTCGGTGGCGTCGGCCGGTCGTCCCCGCGTCCTCGCTCAGGTGTCGCACCCTGACCGTCGGGTTATTCGCGTCACAGGTTCTGTGCCGAAAACGTGGGTGTTCTGACGGTTCGCTCGGGCAGGAGACATGCTGAACGCGTCGGTGGTGACCCGGATACGACCGGGTCCCGGCCCGGCGGCTCGGCAGTACGGCGAGGTGCGACGGAAGTACGGATGGCGCAACGGATGACAGCAGAGAACGGCATGTACCGCGGGTCTTCGTCCCGCACCCTTGATGAGTCCTGAATCGTGAACTGGTGAATCGGTGAGGTGAAGCGCTGATGAGCACCACCCGGCCTTTCTCGCCGGGCGACCGCGGCCCGGAACCGGGTGCCGGCGGCGCTTCCGGGGTGCCAGGCGGAGACCCGCCCGAGGCCCCCGCCGCGAGCCGCCTTCCCCGTCGGCTCGGCTTCGAGGGGGAGAGCGGAGTGGTGCCGCTCGCCCGTGACTTCACCCGCCAGGCGTTGTACGAGTGGGGGTGGCTGCCGGCCGCGACCGCGGACCAGCGGGCCGCGGCCGAGGACGTGCTGCTGGTGGTCTCCGAGCTGGTCACCAACGCCTGCCTGCACGCCGGGGGGCCGGCCGAGCTGCGGATCGGGTGCGACAACAAGGTGCTGCGCATCGAGGTGTCCGACCGGGGGACGGGCAGCCCGGAACCGCGCACACCGCACCGAGCCGGACGGCCGGGCGGGCACGGGATGTTCATCGTGCAGCGGCTCTGTCTGGACTGGGGGGTCGTACGGGCTCCCGGGGCGTCCGGCAAGACGGTGTGGGCGGAGCTGGGAGCACCCGCGTAGCCGCACGTCGCCGCACTCCGCGGGGCGCCGCGCAACCTCGGGCGGGCCGGGAAACGCCGTGCGCCGCGAACCTTCGGGCGGGCCTCGGACCGTCCCTTGAAGCCTGAACCACGAGTGAAGCCTGAACCACGAGCCGCCGTCGCGCGGTTCATCGTCTTCCGGCCACGAGCCGTCCGGCCACGAGCCGTTCGGCGTCCTACGGGTTCCCGGGTGGGCCGGTCGCCGTGCGGTCGCCCCCGGCGCATCGACACACATCCGACCCTTGCGCGTGTCTTCCTTCTCCAAGGGCCCCGGCGTACCTTGAGCCGCCGATCTGATGTTCCGTCAGAATGTGGGGTGCCGAGGTGTCGTACCGGACGTACCAGAAACGAACCGCCGCGCTCGCGTCCCTCGCGGCCCTGGCCGGCTCGGCGGTGCTGCTGGCCGCCCCGGTAGCCCATGCCGAGGTCGTGGACGTCGAGTACAACTGCAAGACGCCGATCGGGGACAAGTCCGCGGTGTCGCCGATCGACATCAAGGGAGTCGAGAGCGGCGACGGCTACAGGATCACGATGTCGTGGCAGAAGGGTGTCTCCTCCAGCCCGGTCGAGCTGGGCAAGGGCGCGATGACGCCCAGCGCCACGATCGAACTGGGCGGGGCCGACAGCGGCACGCTCACGGTGACGGGTCCGGCGAACCAGGACGCGACCCCGGCCAACACACCGATCAAGATCAACGACCTGAGCGGCACGTACACCCCGAAGGAGACCGGCAAGGTCGAGTTCACCGCTGGGGTGCTCACCATCAAGGCCCTCGGCACGGTGACCACCTGCACCCCGGGCAACGATCCCGGCCCGTCGCTGACGCTCGACGTCACCGCCGCGGGCGGGAGCGCCTCGGGCGGTACGGGGGGCGGGTCCGACACCGGAGGCACGGGCGGGTCGAGCGGGTCGCAGGGCACGGGCGGTGAGCTGCCGCAGACCGGGCCCCTGGACTCGGCGGTCGCACTGGGCACGCTCGGCGGCACGGTGCTGCTCGCGGGCGCGGCCGGGGTGCTGTGGGTGACGCGCAGGAACCAGGCGGTACGTCGCTGACGGGAGCCGAACGTGATCAGAAGGCGGCGGACCCCGGCGTCGTGCGCGGCCGGATTGCTGACCCTGGTGGTGCTCACCCTCGCCGTGGCGCTCCTGACGCCCCTCGCGGACGCGCACGCACAACCGCCGGGGCGGGCCACCGCGAGTGAGCCGACCGTGAAGCTGTCCAAGTCGGAGGCGGGGACCGGTGGTTCGGTCACCGTGACCGGGAGCGGCTGGCGGCCGGGGGCGATCCTGATGGTGCTGATCTGCGGCCGTTCGACACCGTCGAGGGGCGTGCCCGGCGGCACCGACTCCTGTGCCAACGCCGACGGACGGGCCGTCACCGCCGACGACGAGGGCACGTTCCGGCGGGAGTTGCCGGTGGCGGAGCCGCCGGTGCCGTGCCCGTGTGTCGTGCACGTCTCCACCATCACGGGCCCGAAGGCCGAGGCGGACGCGGCGTTCCGGGTCGCCGGGCACTCGGTCGAGCCGCTGCCGCAGGAGGCGACCGGAGGACGGCTGTCGCTGCTGACGGACGGTCGACTGACGGGCTCCAGCGGCCTGTTGACCTGGTTCGGGGCGCCGCCCGCCCGCGAACTGGTCCTCACCGTCGGCAATGTCGGTACCTCCCCCGTGAAGGACCCGGTCTTCCAGGTCGGCACCTCCCACGGTGTGTTCGCGCCGCGCTGGCAGGAGCAGCGGTGGCGCGGCACGGTCCCACCGGGCGGCGAGGCCCGCATCACCCTGCCCGTCGACCTCGCGGCCGGCGCCCACGGCGACTACACCGTCACCCTCAAGTACGGCGGCAAGGTCCTCACCGAACAGCCATGGACCGTGGGCCGCCCCTGGGGCGTCACCCTCTTCTGGCTGATGCTCTGCCTCGTCGTACCGGCAGCGCTGTTCCGGATCGGCATGGCGGTGGTGGACCGCGCACGGCCGGAGCGCGCGGCTCCCGAGCCGGAACGTCGGCGGCGCCTCGTCCCGGCCCTCCCCGCCTGGCTCCCCCGACCACCCCCGTCGACCGCGGCCCACGCCCAGTCCCGCACACCGCCCCCGTCCCGCACACCCTCGACCCTGCCGTGGTTCACGCCGGACACGGACACGGACATGGACGCGGGGGCGGCACCCGCCGTGCACCTCTCCTCGTCGCCGGAGGACACGTGAAAGGGCCGCCACACCCCCGGGTGCGGCGGCCCTTCCCACGGTCCGTCGGCCGTCGGCCGTCGGGCGTCGTTCTCAGTTGACGTCGCCCGTGAGGGCCCTGACCTTCTTGCGGTACATGTAGATCGCGAAGCCGGCGAGGACGGCGAGGGTGGCCTCGACGGCGACCATGCCGGTGCCGCTGAGGTCGAAGCCGCCGACGGCCGGGTTGGAGAGCAGGCCGGTGATCGAGTCGCCCGCGGTGACCGCGAGGAACCAGACGCCCATCATCTGGCTGGCGTACTTGGCCGGGGCCATCTTCGTCGTCACCGACAGGCCGACGGGGGAGAGGCACAGCTCACCGACGGTCTGGATGAAGTAGATGCCCACCAGCCACATCGGGCTGGCCAGATTGCCGTCCGCCGCCAGGCCCAGCGGGATCAGGAAGAAGAAGAACGAGACACCGATGAGCACCAGGGCCATGGCGAACTTCACGGCCGTACTGGGCTCCCTGCCCTGGCGGTTGAGCCACAGCCAGAGCCAGGCGAAGACCGGGGCCAGCGCCATGATGAACAGCGGGTTCAGCGACTGGTACCAGGAGGTCGGGAAGTCGAAGCCGAGCAGCGAGCCGGCCACCTTCTCGTCGTTCGAGCCGAACGCCTGGACCGTGGACGCGCCCTGGTCGTAGATCATCCAGAACACGGCGGCGGCGACGAAGAACCAGATGTAGCCGGTCATCTTCGACTGCTCGGCGGTGGTCAGCTCCTTGTCCCGCTTGATGCGCAGCAGCACACCGGCCGGGACGACCAGACCGATGACGGTCAGGGGGATCATCGCCCAGTTCAGGGTGAAGTGGCCGCTGAGCCCCACGACGCCGTAGAAGACGGCCGCGACGGCCAGCCAGAGCAGACCCTTGCGCAGCCAGGCGGCGCGCTCCTCGGCCGCGAGCGGCTTCGGGACGACGTCGCTCTTCGGGCTGAGGGTGCGGCTGCCGGCGAGGAAGGCGGCGAGACCGATGGCCATGCCGACCGCGGCCAGACCGAAGCCGAGGTGCCAGTTGACCTCCTGGCCGACGGTGCCGATGGCCAGTGGGGCGAAGAAGGCACCCGCGTTGATGCCCATGTAGAAGATCGTGAAGCCGCCGTCGCGCCGCGGGTCCTCGGGGCCGTCGTACAGATGGCCCACCATCGTGGAGATGTTGGCCTTCAGCAGACCGGAGCCGGCCGCGACCAGCGCGAGGCCCGCGAAGAACGGCGCCTGACCGCCCGGCAGGGCGAGCACCAGATGCCCGGACATGATCGTGACGGCCGCGATCGCCACCGTTTTGCGGGGGCCCCAGACGCGGTCGCCGAGCCAGCCGCCGGGCATGGCGAGCAGATAGACCATCGCCGAGTAGACGGCGACGATCGTGGTGGTGGTGGCCAGGTCCATGGCCAGGCCGCCGTGCATGCTCCCCTTGCCGGCGTCGGGGCCGCCGGAGAGCAGGTAGACGGTGAGGAGAGCCTTCATGCCGTAGTAGGAGAATCGCTCCCACATCTCGGTCATGAAGAGAGTGGCCAGTCCGCGGGGGTGGCCGAAGAAGGTGCCTTCGGCGCCGGGGGTTCCCCGGCCGGCCGAGTCCTTCGTCAGGCTGGACGCCATGGTCGTTCCTTGCTGGTCGGGACGGCGCACGTGGGGGGCGCGCCCACAGGTTGTTCCGCACACAAAAGAGACCTTCAGCGCAGATATGCCGCCAAAGGTCCCCACATGTAGCTACAGGCGTTCCGTCACCATACGCCAGGGGGTTGCAGGAAACGAAAGGACTTGAGAGGCGGATCACAGGTAAGAAGACACGGATGATCGCAGATTCGAAGGTCAATCTGGGTTCGCCTCACGCAGGCGCAGAAGGTGACCGTGTCGGGCACGGCGCGGCGACGCTCTGTTCACAGGACCGGCGCACGATCTCCGTCGAACCCGGCCGCCGCCTCCACGCCGCGCCATGGATCTTCACCGGCGCAGGGACGAAACGCCCGCCGCAGTGGATCATGCCCCGGTACGTAAGAGAACCGTTGGACAAAGGTGTGAATCACGCTTGCCGATCACCCTCCACCTGCGGTTCTCGGCGGACTACCATCACCCCATGACCCGTGTACTGCTCGCCGAGGACGACGCGTCCATCTCGGAGCCGTTGGCTCGCGCACTGCGCCGGGAAGGGTACGAGGTGGAGGTCCGCGAGGACGGTCCCACCGCGCTGGACGCCGGAATGCAGGGTGGCGTCGACCTGGTCGTCCTGGACCTGGGGCTGCCCGGGATGGACGGCCTGGAGGTGGCCCGTCGGCTGCGCGCCGAGGGGCACGCCATCCCGATCCTCATCCTGACCGCGCGCGCCGACGAGGTGGACACCGTCGTCGGGCTCGACGCGGGCGCCGACGACTACGTCACCAAGCCCTTCCGGTTGGCCGAGCTGCTCGCCCGTGTCCGGGCGCTGCTCCGGCGCGGCGCGGCGGAGCCGGCGCAGCCGCCCGCCACCCACGGCGTGCGGATCGACGTCGAGTCGCACCGGGCGTGGATGGGCGACGAGGAACTCCAGCTCACGGCCAAGGAGTTCGACCTGCTTCGGGTGCTCGTGCGCGACGCCGGCCGGGTCGTCACCCGTGACCAGCTGATGCGCGAGGTCTGGGACACCACCTGGTGGTCCTCGACGAAGACCCTCGACATGCACATCTCCTGGCTGCGGAAGAAGCTGGGCGACGACGCGGCGAATCCGCGGTACATCGCGACGGTGCGCGGGGTCGGCTTCCGGTTCGAGAAGAACTGAGGCCTACTGGGGCTGACCCGGGCGCCACATAGCTCGGGGCGTGGGTCGTGTGGCGGCCGCGGGGTCCGTTGTGGCTGGTCGCGCGGTTCCCCGCGCCCCTTGCGGGGCTGCGCCCCGGCACCCGACCCCCGCGCGGCGGCAGGCGTCAGGTGCCGCACAATCAGAGTCCAGGAACAAGCCGCCCCGCCCGGAGGGCAACCGTGCGTCGCCGTCTCATCCAGTCCACCCTCGCCGTGGTCCTCGTGGTCATCGCCGTCTTCGGCGTCTCCCTGGTCATCGTCGAGACCCGCACGATCAGCAACAGCGCCGAGGAACGCGTGGAGTCCGAGGCGGTCCAGCTGACGAGCATCGTGGACAGCCGGATCATCGGCGACGAGCGGATCACCGCCGAGGTCCTCCAGGACCAGGTGGGCGACGAGCGCTACGCCCGTATCGAGATCCCCGGCCAGTCCGTGATCGAGATCGGCGAGAAGCCCGTCGGTGACGTCATCAGCCACCAGGCCAAGGGCGAGAAGGACGAGGTCGTCACGGTCGAGGAGTCCCGCTCGGCGGTCAGCCGCGAGGTCGGCCGCACGCTGCTGATCATCGCGGCCGTGGCCCTGCTCGCCGTCATCGCCGCCGTCCTCCTCGCCGTACGCCAGGCCAATCGCCTCGCCTCCCCCCTGACCGACCTCGCCGAGACCGCCGAACGGCTCGGCTCCGGCGACCCGCGCCCCCGCCACAAGCGGTACGGCGTTCCCGAGCTGGACCGGGTCGCGGACGTGCTGGACGCCTCCGCCGAGCGCATCGGCCGCATGCTGACCGCCGAGCGGCGTCTCGCGGCCGACGCGTCCCACCAGCTGCGTACGCCACTGACGGCGCTGTCGATGCGGCTGGAGGAGATCACCCTCACCGACGACATCGACACGGTGAAGGAGGAGGCGCACATCGCGCTCACCCAGGTCGAGCGGCTCACGGACGTCGTGGAGCGGCTCCTCACCAACTCGCGCGACCCCCGCAACGGCTCCGCCGTCTCCTTCGAGCTCGACGAAGTCATCAAGCAGCAACTGGAGGAGTGGCGGCCGGCCTACCGCAGCGCCGGACGGGCCGTCGTCAGCTCCGGCAAGCGGCACCTCCAGGCCGTCGGCACGCCGGGCGCGGTCGCGCAGGTGCTGGCCGCGCTGATCGAGAACTCGCTGATGCACGGCGGCGGCACGGTGGCGCTGCGCACCCGGGTCACCGGGAACCAGGCGGTCATCGAGGTCACCGACGAGGGGCCCGGTGTGCCCGCCGACCTCGGGGCGCGGATCTTCGAGCGGGCGATCAGCGGGCGCAACTCGACGGGCATCGGGCTGGCCGTCGCGCGGGACCTCGCCGAGGCCGACGGGGGGCGCCTGGAGATGCTCCAGGCGCAGCCGCCGGTGTTCGGGCTGTTCCTGTCGCGCACGCCGGTGCGTACGCCTGCCGGCGAGGACCGGCCGGTTCGGTAGGCCGGCGGCCACGTGGCTCTCGGCGGTCGGTGCGGCTTCGCGGATGCGCCGTGGCCTTCCGGAGCGTAGGACGGCGGCTGCGGGGCCGTGGGGCTTCTCGCGCAGTTCCCCGCGCCCCTGAAGGCGCGGCCCGCGCCCCTCAGCGGCGCTTGCCGGTGGCCGTCCGCGGGTGGGTGGATTCCGCTTCCAGGAACGATTCCGCGCTGGCCACCGTCTCGCGTGCCGGGAGGGCCCGGAAGACCCAGGTGCGGTACGACCAGAACCGGAAGAGGGTCGCGACGCCGATGCCGAGGAACTTGAAGATGTTGGACTGCAGGGGGCTGTCCCAGCCGAAGCCGTACGTGGCGGTGTAGAGGACCCCGTTCTCGATCACCAGCCCGACCGCGCTGAACAGCAGGAACAGCGACAGCTCCTTCGTACGGCCGCTCTTGTCGCGGTCGCGGTACGTGAAGTAGCGGAACCCCACGTAGTTGAACGCGATGGCCACGACCGTGGCGATGACGCTGGCCCGGACCACCTGGAGCTCGGTGGTGTGCCGCACGAGGTTGAACACCCCGAGGTTCACCAGCAGCCCCGCACCGCCCACCGCGCCGAACTTGGCGACCTCACGCACGAGCAGGTCGAGTCGGCGGCGCAGGACGCCGCGGGGCTTCGTATGAGGCCCCGAGCTGGTACTTCCCATCGTGTACGGCCCCGTCGCTCGGTGAAATGAGTAGAAATAAGTTGATCTGAGTGAATCTTCGGTCGAAATCCACTGGTTCGGCCATGCTAACCAGCGCCCCTGCGCAATGCCTGTGCAGAAGCTCACAGCCGGGGTACGCGGGAGGTCCGGGGGCGGTCCAGGGGGGAAATGGGCGGGGAAATCGGGCACCCGGGAGTGGCCGATTCCGTGGCCGATACCCTGGGGGCGTGACGTTCCCGGTAGTCGGCATGGTCGGCGGTGGCCAGCTCGCTCGTATGACACACGAGGCGGGCATCCCGCTCGGCATCAGGTTCAAGCTCCTCAGTGACACCCCTCAGGATTCCGCGGCGCAGGTCGTCGGTGATGTCGTCATCGGCGACTACCGCGACCTCGACACGCTGCGTGCGTTCGCGCAGGGCTGCGACGTGATCACCTTCGATCACGAACATGTACCCACCGAGCATCTACGGGCCCTGGAGGCGGACGGTATCCCCGTGCGCCCCGGCCCGGACGCGCTCCAGCACGCCCAGGACAAGGGCGTGATGCGGGCGAAGCTCGTCGAGATCGGGGTGCCCTGCCCACGGCACCGCATCGTCGCGGACCCCGACGACGTGGCCGCTTTTGCCGCCGAGGGGCTCCCCGAGGGCGCCGAGGGCGACGGGTTTCCGGTCATCCTCAAGACGGTCCGCGGCGGCTACGACGGCAAGGGCGTATGGGTCGTCCGGTCGGTAGAGGACGCCGCCGAGCCCTTCCGTGCCGGCGTCGCGGTCCTCGCGGAGGAGAAGGTCGACTTCGTACGGGAGCTGGCCGCCAACGTCGTACGGTCGCCGCACGGCCAGGCCGTCGCCTATCCGGTGGTGGAATCGCAGCAGGTCAACGGCGTCTGCGACACCGTGATCGCCCCCGCGCCCGACCTGGACGAGGCGCTCGCCCTGCGCGCCGAGGAGATGGCGCTGCGCATCGCCAAGGAGCTGGACGTCGTCGGCCACCTGGCCGTCGAGCTGTTCCAGACCCGCGACGGCCGCATCCTGGTCAACGAGCTGGCCATGCGCCCCCACAACTCCGGCCACTGGAGCCAGGACGGCGCGATCACCTCGCAGTTCGCCAACCATGTCCGGGCCGTCCTCGACCTCCCGCTCGGCGACCCGCGCCCCCGTGCGAAGTGGACCGTCATGGTCAACGTCCTCGGCGGCGACTACCCGGACATGTACTCCGCGTACCTGCACTGCATGGCCCGCGACCCACAGCTCAAGATCCACATGTACGGAAAGGACGTGAAGCCGGGCCGTAAGGTCGGTCACGTCAACACCTACGGCGACGACCTGGACGACGTGCTGGAGCGCGCCCGTCACGCTGCCGGTTACCTGAGAGGCACGATCACCGAATGAGCCCCGTCGTAGGCATTGTCATGGGGTCGGACTCCGACTGGCCTGTCATGGAGGCCGCCGCGCAGGCCCTCGACGAGTTCGAGATCGCGTACGAGGTCGACGTCGTCTCGGCGCACCGGATGCCGCGCGAGATGGTCGCGTACGGCGAGGAGGCCGCCGGCCGGGGCCTCAAGGTGATCATCGCGGGTGCCGGCGGTGCCGCCCATCTGCCCGGCATGCTCGCGTCCGTGACGCCGCTGCCGGTCATCGGCGTGCCGGTGCCGCTGAAGTACCTCGACGGCATGGACTCCCTGCTGTCGATCGTGCAGATGCCGGCCGGGGTGCCCGTCGCGACGGTCTCCGTCGCCGGGGCCCGCAACGCCGGTCTGCTCGCCGCGCGCATCCTCGCCACGCACGACGAGGAACTTCTCGGCCGTATGCGGGAGTTCCAGCAGGAGCTGAACGACCAGGCGACCGAGAAGGGCAAGCGCCTGCGCACCAAGGTCGAGGGAGCGGGCAGCGGCTTCGGCTTCGGGAAGTAGACGTAGGCGACATGACGGGGATCACGGGGGACACGGGGGAGATGGCCATGGCATCGCTGGAGGCGGCCCGGGAGCTGCTGCGGGAGTTCCCGGTCGCGGACGGGCACAACGACCTGCCCTGGGCGCTGCGTGAGCAGGTCCGCTACGACCTGGACGCGCGGGACATCGCGGGCGACCAGAGCGCCTTCCTCCACACCGACCTGGCGCGGTTGCGCGCGGGCGGGGTGGGGGCGCAGTTCTGGTCGGTGTACGTCCCCTCGCACGCCGAGGCCCTGCCGGGGGCCGTCCCCGCGACACTGGAACAGATCGACTGTGTACGGCAGTTGATCGACCGTCACCCGGCGGAGCTGCGGGCCGCGCTGACCGCCGCCGACATGGAGGCGTCCCGCGCCGAGGGCCGGATCGCCTCCCTGATGGGCGCCGAGGGCGGCCACTCCATCGACAACAGCCTCGCCACGCTGCGGGCGCTGTACGCGCTCGGCGTCCGCTACATGACGCTCACCCACAACGACAACATCGCCTGGGCCGACTCCGCGACGGACGAGGCGGCCGTGGGCGGCCTCACCGCCTTCGGCCGGGCGGTGGTGCGGGAGATGAACCGTGAGGGGATGCTCGTCGACCTCTCGCACGTGGCCGCGACGACGATGCGGGACGCGCTCGACACGTCCGTGGCCCCGGTGATCTTCTCCCACTCCTCGTCGCGGGCGGTCTGCGACCACCCCCGCAACATCCCGGACGACATCCTGGAGCGGCTCCCGGACAACGGGGGAGTGGCGATGGTGACGTTCGTGCCGAAGTTCGTGCTGCAGGCCGCCGTCGACTGGACGGCCGCCGCCGACGAGAACATGCGGGCCCACGGCCTGCACCACCTCGACACCACCCCCGAGGGGATGGCGGTCCACCGCGCCTTCGAGGAGCGCAACCCCCGCCCGGTCGCCACGGTGGCCACGGTCGCGGACCATCTCGACCACATGCGCGAGGTCGCCGGCATCGACCACCTCGGCATCGGCGGCGACTACGACGGCACGGCCTTCACCCCGGACGGCCTGGGCGACGTCTCCTGCTACCCGAACCTGATCGCCGAGCTCCTCGACCGGGGCTGGTCCCGGACCGACCTGGCCAAGCTGACCTGGCACAACGCGGTCCGGGTGCTGGGCGCGGCGGAGGACGTGGCCCGGGACCTGCGGACCCGTACGGGCCCGTCCAACGCGACGCTGGACCAGCTGGACGGGTGACACCGGGCGCCGTCCGGACCTCACCCGGGTGGCGTAGTGGCGGCCCCGCGACGGCCGTTCAACCCGAACGCCCCACCCACCAGGAAGGCGGGCGGCCTCCGTGCCACGGTGACGAGTACTGCGATCACCCAACGGCTACGGAGGTCCGCCATGGCAGATCTGCAGGACGAACTGCAAGCCGCGGGGGAGGCCGGCGAACTCGACACGCCCCCCACCACCACCCGCACCGGCCCCGACCGGAAACGCGACCGGCGCCCACCGGCGGCGGAGCCGATAGCCCCCGGCGACGGCGGCTACCCCGACGACGGGGAGGCGGACGACGTCCGCCACGGCGCAGCGGCCGACGTCCGCCGCGGTGGAGCGGACGTCGCCGGGAACCCCGGGGACGAAGCCGTCGTGGTGGCGGGACCCGCCGAGGCATCCCCGGCGCCCTCCCCCTCCTCGGAACTGGCCGAGGCGGACGCCTTCCTCGTCGCGCACCCCGTCGCCGACGGTTACAGCGGGCTGCCGTGGGTGCTGCGCCAGCTGCCCCGGTACGACCTGGAGCTGGGCGAGGGCGGTGTGGACACCGATGTGCCGCGCATGCGCAAGGGGCACATCGGCGCGCTGTTCTGGTCGCTGCACCTCCCGGAGGGCCTCGCGGGCGAACGGGCCGTGGGAGCCACGCTGGAGCAGCTCGACCTGGTCCGGACGGTCGTCGACGCCCACCCCGAGGGCCTGCGGCTCACCCACAGCGCCGGGGAGACCACCGACGCCCGCAACTGCGGACGCGTGGCCGTCCTGCTGGGCCCCGCCGGAGCGCCGGCCATCGGCGACTCCCTCGGCATCCTGCGCGCCCTGCACCTCCTCGGCCTCAAGGCCCTCACCCTCGCCGGCGCGTCCTGGGCGGGCGAGTCCGGGCTGAGCAGGTTCGGTGAGGAGGTGGTCCGCGAGATGAACCGCATCGGCGTCCTCGCCGACCTCTCCGGAGCCTCCGAGGAGACCGTCCGCCGGGCGCTCGCGGTCTCCCGCGCGCCGGTGGTGTGCACCCGCTCGGCGGCCGCGAAGCTGCGCGCCCACCCCGCCAACCTCTCCGACGACCTCCTCGCCGCACTGGGCGAGGCGCGGGGCCTGTGCATGGTGCCGCTCACCGCCGAGCAGACCGGCCCCTCGGTCCGCGACGTCGCCGACCACCTCGACCACGTCCGCTCGATCGCCGGCCCCGAGTGCGTCGGCCTCTCCGGCACCTACGACTCCGGCGCGGCCCATCCCCAGGACCTCACCGACGCCTCCTGCTACCCGCGCCTCGTCGCCGAACTCATGCACCGAGGCTGGTCCGAACCCGACCTCGCCCTCCTGACCTGGGGCAACGTCCAACGCGTCCTCCGCACGGCCGACTTCACGGCCAGGGCGGCACGCGACCGCCGAGAGGCCTCGACGGCGAGGATCGCGGAACTGGACGGTTGACGGGGCCACGCCCCGTCAGGGGCGCGGGGAACTGCGCGACCAGCCACGAACGACCCGCGGCCGCTCGGCTCCCCGCACCCCCTCCCGCTATCGCGCACTCAACTCCGGCAAAGGCAGAACGGATGCCCCGCGGGATCCGCGTACACCCGGAACCCCCGCTCACGGTCCGCCGCGTCCAGCACCGTCGCCCCCAGCGCGAGCACCTGCTTCTCCGCCGCGTCCATGTCCTCCACGTTCAGGTCGAGGTGGAACTGCTGCGACCGCTCCGCCGAGGGCCATTCGGGCGCCACGTACCCCGGCGCCTGCTGGAACGCCAGCCGCGCGCCCCCGCCCGGCACCTCCAGATCCACCCAGTCCCCCTCCCCGCTGACCTTCCCGCCGATCACCTCGGCGTAGAACCCGGCGAGCGCGGCCGGGTCGGGACAGTCCAGAACGACGACATCCAGCTTGGCGATGGCCATGGCCTTCTCCTTGCTCGTTCTCTGCTCACCTGAACTTCGTTACCTGCAGAGGAGGGTAACCAGTAACGGTTACCTTATGCACCCCCATAAGCGGTAACCTCGCGGACATGAGTGCAAGAGTGTCCGCCCCCGGCGGCCTGGCCCTCGTCGAGAGCCTGGTGAACACGCTGGACCTGGAGACGGGCGCCGACACACTGGAGACCCCGGAGGCCCGCGCCGGCCTGCGCCTGGCGGCGGACGAGGACCTCACGGCCGTACGCGAACTGCGGGAGTCCCTCCGCGCGACCCTGCTGGCCCACGCCGGTCACGCCCCGCACGGCCCGGTGACCCCGCTGGGCACCCTCCTGGCCGCGGCACCGCTCGTCGTCGTGGTCTCCGCCGAGGACGGCTCCGCGAGCCTGCGCCCCGCCGCCGACCCGGCGCCCCTGCTCTCCCGCGTGGCCGCGGCCGTCGCCGAGGCCCTCACGGCGGGCACCTGGCAACGCCTCAAGGCCTGCGAGGCCACCGACTGCCACTGGGCGTACTACGACCGCAGCCCGGCCGGACGCGGCCGCTGGTGCTCGATGCAGGTGTGCGGGGCCCGTGCGAAGATGCGCCGCTACCGAGCGAAGTAAGCGCTTCGCCCCCGCCGAGGGCCGGAACGGTGGACAATGGCGAAAGACGCCGTTCCGGCCGACTGAGCCTCGGCCGGAGCGGCGTCACCTCGCGTCGGCGGCGCATCGTCGGAGCCGCCTTACCGAAGTCGGGGCGCCTTACCGAAGCCCAGGGCGCCCTACGGGAGCCGGGGGCACCCCCGTCCCTACGCGGTCGGCCGCCCCATCGCCCGGTACGTCCACCCCGCGCGGCGCCACAGCTCCGGGTCCAGCGCGTTGCGGCCGTCCAGCACGAGCCGGGTCGACGCGACCTCGCCCAGTGCCGCCGGGTCCAGCGTGCGGAACTCCTGCCACTCCGTCAGGTGCAGCACGATGTCGGCGCCCCGTACGGCGTCCAGCGCGGTGTCGGCGTACCCGAGCGTCGGGAAGAGCCGCCGCGCGTTGTCCATGCCCTTGGGGTCGTAGACGGTGACCTGGCCGCCCTGGAGATGGATCTGCCCGGCCACGTTGAGGGCGGGGGAGTCGCGCACGTCGTCGGAGTCGGGCTTGAAGGTGGCGCCGAGCACGGCGACCCGCTTGCCCAGGAAGGAACCGCCGCCCAGCGCCTGCCGGGCCAGCTCCACCATCTGACCGCGCTGGCGCATGTTGATGGAGTCGATCTCGCGCAGGAACGTCAGGGCCTGGTCGGCGCCCAGCTCACCGGCGCGCGCCATGAACGCCCGGATGTCCTTCGGCAGACAGCCGCCGCCGAAGCCGATGCCGGCCCGCAGGAACTTCTTCCCGATACGGTCGTCGTACCCGATGGCCTCCGCCAGCTTGGCGACATCGCCCCCGGCGGCCTCGCACACCTCGGCCATGGCGTTGATGAAGGAGATCTTGGTGGCGAGGAAGGAGTTCGCGGAGGTCTTCACCAGCTCGGCGGTCGGGAAGTCGGTGAGGACGAACGGGGAGCCCTCCTCGACCGGCGTCGCGTACACCTCCCGCAGCAGCTTCTCGGCCTTCTCGCTGCGCACGCCCACCACGATCCGGTCCGGGTGCAGCGTGTCGTTCACGGCGAAGCCCTCGCGCAGGAACTCCGGGTTCCAGGCCAGCTCGGCGTCCTCCCCGGCGGGCGCGTGCTCGGCGAGATACGCGGCCAGCCGGTCGGCGGACCCCACCGGCACCGTCGACTTGCCGACGACCAGCGCCGGGCCCGTCAGATGCGGGGCGAGCGAGGCGAAGGCCGCGTCGACGTAGGACATGTCGCAGGCGTACTCGCCGTGCCGCTGCGGGGTGTTCACACAGACGAAGTGGACGTCACCGAAGGCCGCGACCTCGGCGTAGTCGGTGGTGAAGCGCAGCCGCCCGCTCGACCCCTCGATCCCGGCGACGTGCTTGCGCAGCAGCTCCTCCAGGCCCGGCTCGTACATCGGGACCTCGCCCCGCCGGAGCATGTCGATCTTCTCTTCGACGACATCGAGCCCGAGCACCTCGAACCCCAGCTCGGCCATGGCGGCGGCGTGCGTCGCGCCGAGATAGCCGGTGCCGATCACGGTGATCTTGAGGGCCATGGGTGCTCCTGTGCTGTCCGGCCGAGGGTGCTCGCGCGTGCGGGAGACGTGCGCTGCCTGAGCATAGTCGGGGCGTGTTCGAGCCCTTCACCGGGCAGATTCCCCGGGGGCCGCGGCCTGTCGTCAAACTCACGTACCAGTCCCTTGAGCAGCCCTCTAAAATTGCGTTACTTAACGGTAGTTAGCGTCAGGAGCGTGAGAGACCTTGGCCGGATCGGCTGATTTCGACCTGTACCGCCCGTCCGAGGAGCACGACATGCTCCGTGACGCGATCCGTTCCCTCGCCGAGGCGAAGATCGCGCCCCACGCCGCCGCCGTGGACGAGGAGGCCCGCTTCCCGCAGGAGGCGCTGGACGCGCTGGTCGCGGGCGACCTGCACGCCGTGCATGTGCCCGAGGAGTACGGCGGCGCCGGCGCCGACGCGCTCGCCACGGTCATCGTGATCGAGGAGGTGGCCCGCGCCTGCGTGTCGTCCTCCCTCATCCCCGCCGTCAACAAGCTCGGCTCGCTGCCCGTGATGCTCTCCGGCTCCGAGGAGCTGAAGAAGAAGTACCTGGGCCCGCTCGCCAAGGGCGACGCGATGTTCTCGTACTGCCTCTCCGAGCCGGACGCGGGCTCCGACGCGGCCGGGATGAAGACCCGCGCGGTCCGCGACGGCGACCACTGGATCCTCAACGGCGTGAAGCGCTGGATCACCAACGCGGGCGTCTCCGAGTACTACACGGTCATGGCCGTCACGGACCCGGAGAAGCGCTCCAAGGGCATCTCCGCGTTCGTCGTCGAGAAGTCCGACGAGGGCGTCTCCTTCGGCGCCCCGGAGAAGAAGCTCGGCATCAAGGGCTCCCCGACCCGCGAGGTCTACCTCGACAACGTGCGCATCCCCGCCGACCGCATCATCGGCGAGGAGGGCACCGGCTTCGCCACGGCGATGAAGACCCTGGACCACACCCGCATCACCATCGCGGCCCAGGCCCTCGGTGTCGCCCAGGGCGCCCTCGACTACGCCAAGGGCTACGTCCAGGAGCGCAAGCAGTTCGGCAAGCCGATCGCCGACTTCCAGGGCATCCAGTTCATGCTCGCCGACATGGCCATGAAGGTCGAGGCCGCCCGCGCCCTGACCTACCAGGCCGCCGCCAAGTCCGAGCGCGGCGACAAGGACCTCACCTTCCAGGGCGCCGCCGCCAAGTGCTTCGCCTCCGACGTCGCCATGGAGGTCACCACGGACGCCGTCCAGCTCCTCGGCGGGTACGGCTACACCCGCGACTACCCGGTGGAGCGCATGATGCGCGACGCCAAGATCACCCAGATCTACGAGGGCACGAACCAGGTCCAGCGCATAGTCATGGCGCGCAACCTGCCGTAACAACCCCCTCCGGCGCGGTGGCGGGCGGGGGCTGGGAGGCGTAGGACGGAAGGTGCGCGGGGTCCGGCCCCGGACCCCGCTCTCCCACCACCCCCAGGAGGAGCCATGACGCAGCAGGCCGGGAACATGACCGCGATGAGCAAGGAGATGCAGGACTGCGTCGACGCCTGCATGACGTGCCACAGCATGTGCGAGGAGACCATGAGCTCCTGCATGCAGGCCGGCGGACAGGCCCAGATGCAGATCATGCGTGCCCTGATGGACTGCGCCGAGATGACCCGTATGTGCGCGGACATGATGATGCGCCGCTCGCCGCTGTCCGCCGAGATGTGCGCGATGTGCGCCCGCGCCTGTGACATGTGCGCCGAGGCGTGTATGTCCATGCCGGACGACCAGCAGATGATGCGCTGTGCCGAGGCGTGTCGCCGCTGCTCCGAGATGTGCCGGACGATGGCGGGTGCGACCGCCTGACCTGCCGGAGACGACTGAGGGGCACCCCCTGCGACAGGAGGTGCCCCTCGGTCACGTCGTCCGCCGGGTCAGTTGCCCGACACCGTCACCGTCTCGTCGTTCTTCAACTGCTCCACCAGTTGCTTCACCTTCGCGGTGTCCCACTGGAGGTTGCCGTTGGCGGAGTTGCCGGAGATCGGCATGTTCATGGACTTGCCGTCGCCGCCCGTCACGCCCTTCATCGCCCAGAACATGTCGGCCAGGTCGAACAGGCTCATGTCCTTGTCGACGATCAGGGTGTCCAGGCCCGAGCTCATCGTCGGGTATAGCTTGAACGGGTTCAGCACCGTGCTCGGCGTCGCCGTCTGGCTGGCGAGCGCCGCGAGGAACTTCTGCTGGTTCTTCGTTCGGTCCAGGTCGCTGCCCGCGAGGGCGTAGCGGGTCCGGACGAAGGCGAGGGCCTGCTCGCCGTTGAGGGTCTGCTTGCCCGCCTCGAAGTCGGCACCGGACTTGGTGTCCTTCATGCCGCCCTTCGGGATCTCGATCTCGACCCCGCCGACCGCGTCGACGATGTTCGCGAAGCCCGCGAAACCGATCTCCACGTAGTGGTCGATGCGCAGCCCGGTGTTGGCCTCGACGGTACGGACGAGCAGCTCGGGTCCGTCCTCCGCGTACGCCGCGTTCAGCTTCACCTGGCGGCCGGTGCCCTTGTAGGTCTTGCCGGACTCGGAGCCCACGAACGACGGTATCTCGACGTTCGAGTCACGGGGCAGCGAGACCAGCGTCGGGCCGTTCGAACCGGTGTGCAGGATCATCATCGAGTCCGTCCGCTTGCCGTCGGCGGACCCGGTGTGGAGCTCCTTCTTCTGCTCGTCGGACAGGCCCGCACGGCTGTCGGAGCCGACGATCAGGTAATTGGTGCCCTCGCCCTCGTCCGGCCGCTCGATGACCTTGGAGAGGTCGACCTCGCGGTTCAGCTTGGAGTCGGCCCAGAAGTACGTGCCGATCGTCGTCGCGAGCAGCACCACGGTGACCGTGATCGCGGTCAGCTTGATACGACGCCCCCAGTTCGGCGCGCCACGGTCGCCCCGGCCGCCCCCGTGACCACCGGAGCCGCCCGCGCCGCCGGCGCCGTAGACCTGGCCGGTGTTGTAGTCGCTGGTGTAGCCGCCGCCGTACTGGTCGGGGCCGCTGTTGCCGTAGCCGTCACCGTACGAGTCGCCGTACGACGGCTGCTGCGGCACACCACCCTGAGGGGGTGCCGACGGGCCGCGCCGGACCTGGCGCATCACGCGCGGCCCGTCGGGCTGGGCGTAGTCGCCGCCGCGGTTGTTGCCGGACCATCCCTCGGGCCAATCGTTCATGCGCCCCAGTGTGCCGCGTCCGGCTGTGCCCTTTACAAGGGTCGACGAAAAACCAAGGCCGTGCTGTTGCCAAGCTGACACAAATCGCACGCAAGTCGAACGGTCGGGGGCAGGCCCGTCAGGCGCAGGAGACCTGGTCGCCCCGCACCACTCCCGACTCGCCCTGGTCCGGGTTCTCGGCGCGTACCTTGCGGACCTGCTCGAAGTCCGTGCCGGCGACCACCTTCATGGTGGGGCCCTGGGCGCGGACCGGCCGGAGCTCCGAGCCCGGGAGGGCGGCCGCGAGGGAGCGGGCGGAGCGGTCCCAGCGGGGGTCGTAGAAGACCTGGGTGCGGGTGGCGTTCGGCTGCGGGGCGTTGACCGGGGCCTTGGTGGTGCGGAAGCCGGTGGCGGCCAGCTGATGGTCGACCTTCTTGCCGAGGCCCGCGACGGCGGTGCCGTTCTCGACCTGCACCCGGATCTGCTGCGGGGCCACATCGACGAGCGTGTACGTGCCGCGCGCCTTGTAGGGGGCGAGCGGACGGTCGTCGCGCAGCGCCTCGAAGAGGCGGGCGGCCTTGGCGTCGTCCCACTTCAGCGTGGAGCCGACCCCCGCCACGGCGTACCCCATACGGCCGATGGGCACCGTGGTGAACTCCGACGAGGCCGGTGAGAGGTTGCGCAACGCGCGGCCGAGGTCGATCAGCTCGCCGGTGCCGAACTCCTTGTCGGCGCGGACCGAACCGAGGACGGCCTGGGTGATGTCGCGGAACTTCATCGGGTTGAGCAGAACCCCGGAGGAGGTCGCCTGGGACATCAGGGACGCCATGAACCGCTGCTGGCGCTTCATCCGGCCCAGGTCGGAGGAGCCGTCGGCGTGCCGGGAGCGGACGTACTGGAGGGCCTCGCCGCCGTCCAGCTCATGGGTGCCCGCGTCCAGGTCGAGACCGGTGTAGGAGTCCTTGAGGGGGCGGGTGGTGCAGATCTTGACGCCGCCGAGGACGTCGACGGTCCGCATGAAGCTGGTGAAGTCGACCTCGACGTAGTGGTCGATCTTCACCTTGGTCATGTGCTCGACCGTGCGCACGGTGAGCTGCGGCCCGCCCTCCGCGTAGGCCGCGTTCAGCTTGATCGGGTGCGAGCGCTGGACCTTCCCGGTGGCGCGGTCGGTGTGCTCGGGCGTCTCGGCGTACGAGTCGCGCGGCAGGCTCACGATGCTCGCGCGCTCCCTGTCCTCCGAGATGTGCACGATCATCATCGTGTCCGTGCAGTGGCAGGGGGCACCGCCCAGCCGGTACTTGCGCCGCTCCTGCTCGCTGATCCGGTCGCGGCCGTCGGTGCCGACCAGCAGCACGTTCATGCCGTGGCCGGCCTCGGGGCGGTTCTTCATGTCCTTGAAGGCGTCGACCCGCTTGATCTCGCCGTCCAGGCGGGTCACCACCGCGTGGCCGATGCCCGCGGCGGCCAGCACCACCACCGAGAGCGTGGTCACCGCCCGCATGGCCCAGCTCCGCCGCCGCGGAGGCACGGGGGGCCGGGGCTGCTGCGGACGGGCTGGACGGCGGGGCGGTGTGGACACGGGGGACACCTCCGCGAGACCGGTCGGGGGAAGGGGGCGCAGAAGAGGGAGGGAGAAGCCAGAGAACCTTGAGCACCGTAGGGTCCCGGCATCCGCGCCCCGCGCACGCGACCGGGCGGCGCGCGTTCGTGTCCCCCGTTCGCGGTAACGTGAGCCCCCTATGAACGCCAAGCCCGACGTGCAGCTCCCCGCCGTGTCCGTGATCATGCCCGTCCTCGACGAGGAGCGGCATCTGCGCGGAGCCGTCCAAGCGATCCTCGCGCAGGAGTACGCCGGCGAGATGGAGGTCGTGATCGCCCTCGGTCCGTCCAAGGACCGCACGGACGAGATCGCGGCCCAGCTCGTGGCCGAGGACCCGCGCGTGCACACCGTCCCGAACCCCACCGGACGTACGCCCGCCGCCCTCAACGCCGCGATCAAGGCCTCCCGCCACCCGATCGTGGTCCGGGTCGACGGCCACGGCATCCTCTCGCCGAACTACATCGCCACCGCCGTACGGCTCCTGGAGGAGACCGGCGCGCAGAACGTCGGCGGCATCATGCACGCCGAGGGCGAGAACGACTGGGAGCACGCGGTCGCCGCAGCGATGACCTCGAAGATCGGGGTCGGCAACGCCGCCTTCCACACGGGTGGGCAGACGGGACCGGCCGAGACGGTCTATCTGGGGGTCTTCCGGCGCGAGGCGCTGGAGCGGCAGGGTGGCTACAACGTGGAGTTCATCCGCGCCCAGGACTGGGAGCTGAACTTCCGCATCCGTGAGGCGGGCGGCCTCATCTGGTTCTCGCCCGAGCTGCGGGTGTCGTACCGGCCCCGGCCCAGCGTGAAGGCGCTCGCCAAGCAGTACAAGGACTACGGGCGCTGGCGGCATGTCGTCGCCCGCTACCACGAGGGCTCCATCAACCTGCGCTACCTCGCCCCGCCGACCGCGGTGTGCGCGATCGTGGCCGGCACCCTGGTGGGCGCCCTGCTGACCCCGCTGGGCTTCGTCGTCCCCGGCGGCTATCTCGCGGCGATCGTGGCGGGCTCGATCCCGGCGGGCAAGGGGCTGCCGCTCAAGGCCCGCCTCCAGATCCCCGTCGCCCTCGCCACCATGCACATGTCGTGGGGCTTCGGCTTCCTCACCAGCCCCACATCGCTGGCGAAGAAGGTCATCGCCTCCCGCCGCCCGGCGGTGCTGACCGAGAGCTGAGCACCGAGCACGTACGAGCGGGGCCCCTCCCACCGCCGGGAGGGGCCCCGCTCGACGTTCCAGGCACTCACCAGGTGAACGCCGGATTGACCTTCATACAGGCTTCCTTGTTCGCGCCGTTGAGGGCGTCCGCCGACTTCGGAGTCGTGTCGTCCTCCTTCTCGGCCTCGTACGTCTTCCCCTCGCGCCAGTCGGCGCCGACGACGAGCGTGACACCGCTGACGTTCGTGGACTTCTCCACCTGGCCCAGCGGGATGCCGAGGGCCTTGGCGACCGCCTGCGCGTCACCCTCCAGCTCGGCGCTCGGGTACCGCACGACCGTCTTGTCCTCGGTGGTCGCGGTGGCCGAGTCGGACGAGGACTTGGCGAAGCCGTCCTCGACGAGCAACTGGGACACCGTGTGCGCGCGACCCGCGACCGGGGCGAGGGTGGAGGTCATGGTGCCGTTGATCACCAGCACCCCGATCTCGTCCTTCGCCGCCGCCGGGTCGTCGGAGGTCGCGTCCTCGGTGGTGGTCTTCTTCTTGTCCTTGCCGTCCAGGGCGATGTCCTCGCGCACCAGCCGGAACAGCTTCTCCGCGTCGCCCTCCTTCGGCACGACGCGCGCGCCGGAGTACGTGTACGGCATCGTCGTCATCGTGATCCGGGCCGGCTCGACCTTGCGCAGCTCCGTGCTGAGGTCGTAGAGCTGGGCGACGTCACCGAGGCCCTCGTCGACGGTGAGCGCGTCGGTGGCCTCCTCTGCGAGCCTGCGCAGCTTGTTCGGGTTGGTGATCGTGGCGTTCTCGCGCAGTTCGCGGACCATCGCGTTCATGTACTGGTGCTGGGCCTTGGCGCGCGCGATGTCGCTGCCGTCCTCGAAGCCGTACCGGGTGCGCAGCCACTGCAGGGCCTGCTTGCCCTGGATGTAGGTGGTGCCCTTCTTCAGCTTCAGCCCCGAGCCCTTGCCGTCGCTGGTGTGCGAGTAGATGTTGGCGTCCACGCACACCGGCACCCCGCCGATCGCGTCGGCCATCGACACCACACCGGAGAAGTCGACCATCATGAAGTGGTCGATGCGGATCCCGGTCAGCTTCTCCCAGGTGGCGACCGAGCAGCCGGGGCCGCCGCGCTCCAGCGACTGGTTCGTCATCACGTGGGTGAGCGCCTCGTACACCTCGCCGCTGTCGGGGTCGGTGCACTTGGGGATGTCCAACAGGGTGTCGCGGGGCATGCTGACGACCGACATGTTGGTGCGGTCCGCGGACAGGTGCAGCAGCATCTGGACGTCGGCGAGGGCCGGCCCGTTGAAGTTCTCCTTGGCGCCGCCGAGTTTCTGGTTCTCCGCGGTGTCCCGTGCGTCCGAACCGATCAGCAGGATGTTCAGCGGGGTCTGGCCGGCCGCGTTCGGCGTCGGCTCGGCGATCTTCGTGTCGCCGAGGTTCAGCTTCTCCTTCTTGATGTTGCCGTTGAGGTGCTGGTAGTAGAGATAACCGGCACCGGCGGTGCCGAGTATCACGACCGCCAGGACCGTCGCCGACCAGCGCAGCGCCCGTCTGCGTCGGGGCCTCCCCGCGGCCTTCGCGCGCCCCCGTCCGCCACCGCCGCCGCCGTCGCGGCGCTTCCGTCCGCCCTGCCCGGGGACCCTGACGTCCGCGTCACCGTCCGAGCCGGACGAGTCGCCCTCCTTCGGATCCGAGCCGGACGAGTCGCCCTCCTTCGGATCCAGGTCCCCGTCCCGCTCGCCGGGTTCGTCGACACGCGGTCGCCCCCCGTCCCCGCGCACGTCGCTCCGTACCATCTCCCTGCCCCTCCCCACCCTGCCGTGGCGGGGCCGTCCCCGCCTCCTGTTGGACCGTCGAGAACCCAACCGGGATGTACTCATGTTCTGTTGAACGCGTCATGTGTTCCGACCGGATGACATGCGGACACGGTTCGGCACGGCGGCACTCGCCGCCCCACGGCACTTCGACGACATTCGGAACCGACCGGGCGGGGGCGTCCTCGCGCCCGCCCGGTGCACCACCGGATCTTTCGACTGTCTTGCGCTGCTCGCGTCGGGTTAGACGCGCCACGACCCCGTCAGGTCATCAACTGGCGCACTTTTCCTTGTCCGCGGTGTTCTTCTGGACGTCCAGATCCGTCGCCGAGCCCCCGCTCAGCGGCACCCCGGCTCCCTTGAAGTCCTCGCCCAGGGTCAGCACCATCGAGGGCAGGCCCTGGGAGTTGGTCTCGCTGTTGCCCTCGCCGGGCTTCAGCGCGGACGCGGACAGACCCATGAGGTCGGCCAGCTTGCGTGCCTGGTCGGCCTGGTCCGGGTCGTACGCGAGGGTCGTCTTCGTCAACGTCTTGTCGGCGTTGCCGAGCTGGCTGGACTTGGTCACGCCGACATCGTTCTGCAGCCAGCTGAGCGTGGCCTGTGCGCTGCCGGCCTTGGCACCGCCGTTGTAGACGCTGACCCGGACCTCGGAGGCGTCGGCGCGCTTGCCCTTGAGCTTCGCGGCCTCCTTCTCCTTGGCCTGCTTCTTCACCTCGGTGAGCGAGATGTCGTTCCTGATGGTCTCGAAGAGCTGCTCCGCCTTGCCCGGCGTGGGCAGCACGGTCGCGCCGTCGGTGTTGTCGACGACCGGCACGGTGGTGAAGGTGATGTTCTTCGTCTTGACCTTGCCGACCTCCTGGCCGAGCGAGGCCAGCTTCTTGATGTCGGTGATCCTGGAGTCGACGGACAGTGCCTTGGTGGCAGCCTCGGCGAGGTTCACCACCTTCGTCGGGTCGGTGAGCGTGTCCTGCGACTTCATCTGGCGGATCATCGAGCTGAGGAACTGCTGCTGCAGCTCGATCCGGCTCAGGTCGCTGCCGAGGCCGACGCTGTAGCGGGTGCGCAGGAAGGCCAGCGCCTCCTCGCCCTCGATGCGGTGCTTGCCCGCGCTGAGGTCCAGCTTGGACTTGGAGTCCTTGATGTCCTTCTCCAGACACACCTCGACACCGCCGATGGCCGTGGAGAGCGTCTTCACCGCGTTGAAGTCGGCCACCATGAAGTGGTCGGGGGTGATCCCGGTCAGCTCGGTGACCGTGCGCATCGTGCAGCTCGGGGTGCGGCCGTCCTGACCGAGGCTCGTGTTGAACCGGACGTTGGAGGTGCCCCGGATGTTCTTCTTGGAGCCGTCCTCCTGTGTGGTGAGGCAGTCCGGGACATCCACGATCATGTCGCGCGGGATACTCATCGCGGTGGCGTTCGAACGGTCCTTGGAGACGTGCAACAGGATCGTGGTGTCGGCGTGGCCGACGCTGTCCTTGTCGCCGTAACTCCCGTTGCCCGCGCCGGTCCGCTTGTCCGTGCCGATCACCAGCAGGTTGATCGCCCGGTCCTTGCTGAAGCCGCCGGTGCTCGCGCCGTCGTCCGAGATCTTCTGGATGTTGTTGTTCAGGTGCTGGTAGTAGAGGTAGCCGGCGGCGCTCACCCCGACCAGCACGAAAGCCAGCGTGCCGCCCGTCCAGACCAGTATCCGCTTGCCCGTCGACTTCTTGGGCTTCGTCTTGCCCCGCCCGCCCCGGCGACCCGGCAGCGGCTCCTCCTCGGGCGTGCCCCGCCGACGCCGGGGTCCCGGCAGCGTGTCGGGGATCTCCCGGGTGTCCGTGCCCGCCGACGCGGAGCGCGTGGACGTACCGCCCGCGGCCCTGGCCCCCGCCGCGGCGGGCGCGGCCCGACGCGGCCTCGGCACCGCCGACTGCGGTGCGGAAGGAGTCAGTCGCAGTTCGTATTCACCGGTGTTCGGGTTGAGTACCCACTGGTCTGCGGGGTCGATGTCGTCCGCCCGCCCACGGCCTTGCGCGTCCACGGTTGTCTGATTCCTCCGTCGGGGCCACGCGGCGTCTTCCCCCTCAAAAGACGCTCGGGTCTCGATGCAAGTGGTGCGTGGCCGGAAGGCCTGGCGCACCGGATCGCTCACACTAGCCGCACGATCAGGCGCCGAGCGACGGCGGTGACAAATTGCACGTCCCTACAACCGGGCAATCCGCCCATTTCCTAGAGCATTTGTTCCTGCTGTTGACGTGTGCTTTACCTGCGGAACCCCTCCGGAGTCATCCGCAGTCCTCCTCGGCGGCCGTACTGCCACGGAAAGTCGGTACCGGATCCGGTGTCCCGGAGAGGCTTCCCGAAAGCTCTTCCGAATGCCCTTCCCGGGCCCCGTCCGGCAGTTCTCGCGCCACCGCCACGGGTGCGTCGGCGCGCAACCGTGCGAAAAGGCTCCGCGCCGCGGGCTCCACGAGCTCGTCACGATTGGCGTCGTACGCATACGACTTCCGGGGAACGGTCAGGAATTGCACCTTTTCCATGGGGATCGTACGCAGGCCGCGCACCAGGTCGTAGAGCCCGCGCAGACTCGCCAGCCCCGGGTCCGTGGTGAGTGACGAGGTGGCCGCGTCGAGCACCGGATAGAGCTTCACGGGATTCAGCAGGACGTCATTGCCGCGCACCTTCGCTGCCAGCGCCGCGAGGAAACGCTGCTGCCGGTCGATCCGCTCGGTGTCGCTGCCGTCGCCCAGTGACTTGCGGGCCCGCACATATCCCAGTGCCTGTTCCCCGTCGAGCTTCACCCTGCCCGCCGGCAGACGTAGTTCGGCCTGTTTGTCGTGAATGGGTTCGGCGAGACACACCTCGACCCCGTCCACGGCGTCGACCATCTCCTTGAAGCCGTGGAAGTCCACCACGATGTGATGGTCGACACGAATATCCGTCATCCGCTCGACCGTCCGAATGGTGCAGGCCGAACCGCCGCTCTGGAAGGCGTAGTTGAACATGGTGAACACCGGTTCGGTGCGACTGCCGTCCGGTCGCCGGCAACTCGGCACGTCCACCATCAGATCCCGTGGCAGCGACACCGCGGTCGCGCTGCGCCGGTCCGCCGCGAGATGCAGCAGGATCGTCGTGTCGGAGCGCTCGGTGCCCGAATCGCGCCCGTACTCGCCGTTCTCGTCCCCCGACCGCGAGTCCGACCCGATGACGAGGATGTTCTGCGCGCCCCGCACCAGCGCCGTCGGCCGCTCCTTCTCGTACCGCGCCAGCTCGTCCGCCGCCGACCGGTCCGAGGTGATGTTCCCGTCCAGCTTCTGGTACGCCGCCCAGCCCACCCCCAGGGCTCCGACGACGACCAGGGCGGCGCCGCTCGCCACCCACCGCCCCCACCGCCGTCGACGCCGACGCCGGGGCCCGAGCCCGGTGGGCGAACCGCCCGCACCGGGCCCCAGCCCACGCGCCTGCCCTCCGACGTCGTCCACTTCCGGCCACCCCTCACGGCGTACGAGCGAGTCGTTGCTCTTACGACGATGGCGCGAGAGGGGGCAGGGGGGCGGCCGGGGCTAGGCCGAATGGGGGAGGGGACGGCGCCTTGTGGCTGATGGGCGAGGGCAGCCGCGCCCTTCAGGGGCGCGGGGCTGTGACATATGCGGCTCCGCCGCGTGGGCGCGAGCAACCACAACACACCCGCAGCCGCCCACCGACCTCGCCCCCACGGCGCCACCGCGCACAGGTCATCCAGAACGCGTCACCGAGAGACCGAAGTGACCCGCTCGCTCTCGATCCGCTTGGCGAGCGCGTCCTCACCCGCCTGCTCCAGATGCCGGCACAACACCACGGACCCCCCACTGGCGAGCGGCCCGTACAACCCCGCGGCCAGCCCCTCCCACGTGTCGTACCCGAGCCCCGACAGCAGCCGTGACCCCGGCCCCGTCAGCCCCAGCCCGGCCGCGTCCGCCCGGGCCCGCTCGACCACCTCGGCCCCGCTGAACTCCCGCCCGGCCACGACGAGCGCCGCCTCCTCGGGATCCACCGGCGCGTATGCCACGAACCGGTCCCCCTGCGAGGGCACCTCGACGGCGTAGTCGGCGAACCCGGCGGGCACCTGCGGGAACCGCCCGCCGAGCGGCCGCAGCGCGAGCGCGACGCGTTCCCCGGAGCACGCCCGGGCCGCGTCCAGCGTGTCCGGGCCGCTCACCACGAGGTCGGCCGCCGCCGGGTCCCCGCCGACCTCGGCGACCACCCCCACCGACGAACACGCGAGCAGCCACACCGCCGTCTGCCAGTGGGCCGGCAGCAGCAGCGCGACCCGGTCGCCGGGCTCCGCGGACAACTCGCCCTGGAGGAGGTTGGCGGTCTTGGCCACCCAATTGGCGAAGGTGGCCACGGACAATTCGACCCGCTCGCCCGTGGCGTCGTCGTAGAAGGTCACCAGCGGGCGCGCGGGATCCGCGGCCAGCGCGGATCGCAGCAGGTCGGCAGGGGTGCGGTCGGTGGCGTTCATCCGCGTAAGCGTACGCGGGGACCGCCGTGCCCGTGGGCCCGGGCGGACCGGAAGGCTAACCGGTTCGGCGGAGCGGAGCCGACAGTCCGTCAATTCCGCGATGGACATATATGTATGACTATGTCCAGGATCAGACGCATGCGTAGATCACGATTCCTCGCGTCCTCGATCGGCGTCACCTGCGCGGCGGCACTCGCCCTCCCGGCGGCACTCCCGGCGACGGCCTCCGCGGCGACCCCGACGGACTCGTCCTCCACGGCGATCCAGGCTCTGGCGCAGCCCTCGACCCCCACCCGTCCGCTCGCGCTCGCCCCGGCGGCCGGCAGCACCCAGTCGCTCCCCCTCGTCCCTCTCGGAGTGGACCGCAACCTCGGCCCCGCCGCTCCCGAACAGGGTCTCGGCAAGCGGGACGTACGCTCGTTCTCCCTGGTCGGCGTCGTCTGGGACAACCCGGACGCCGAACTGGAGGGCCGCGTCCAGGTCCGTACCCGTGCGACGGACACCGCCCGCTGGTCCGGTTGGCAGGACGTCGAGACGCACAACCACGAGCACGCCGCCGACCCGGACACCGCCGAACGCTCCTCGGGCCGGGTGCGCGGCTCCACCGCCCCGCTGTGGGTCGGCGACTCGGACGGCGTAGAGGTGCGCGTACGCGCCGAGATCCGGGGCCGTACGGCCGCTCCGGGTGTCCAACTGCTCCCGGACGGCCTACGTCTGGAGCTGGTCGACCCCGGCGTCGCGGCCTCCGACGGCGCTGCGGGACCGGCGGCCGTGACGGGCGCCGCGCACACCACGGAACCCCCGCCCGTCGGCACCGTGGACACCCCGAGGCTGGGCGCGCTGACCGTCGAGTCGGCTGCCGCCTCCGCCGTCAACGCCGACCTCGCGCCGCTCGGCTCCACCACGATCGCGGCGCTGTCGCGCAAGGAGACCGTGGAACGGCTGGCGACCGCGGTGCCCGGCGCGAAGCCGTACATCGGTCCGCGTCCCCGTATCGTCACGCGGGCCGGCTGGGGCGCCGACGAGAAGCTGCGCGAGCGCGACTTCCGGTACACCAAGCGGGTCAGCGCGGCCTTCGTGCACCACACCGCGTCGGGCAACAACTACAAGTGCGCGCAGGCGCCTTCCGTCATCCGCAGTATCTACCGCTACCACGTCGTGAGCAGCGGCTGGCGCGACATCGGCTACAACTTCCTCGTCGACAAGTGCGGAAACATCTACGAGGGGCGCGCGGGTGGTGTCGCCAAGGCCGTCATGGGTGCCCACACCCTCGGTTTCAACACCAACAGCATGGGCATCGCGGTCATCGGCAGTTTCGGGACCACCAAGCCGCCCGCCGTCTCGGTCAAGGCGGTCGCGCAATTGACAGCCTGGAAACTCGGTCTTTACGGGGCGAACCCGAAGGGCAAGACATACCTGACTTCTGGTGGCGGCAATCTCTACCCAAAGGGTAAGAAGGTACGACTGAACGTGATCTCCGGCCACCGTGACGGGTTCGCGACCGAGTGCCCGGGGGGGCGCCTTTACGGAAAGCTCGGTACGGCCCGCTCGGAAGCCGCCCGCTTGCAGGGCCGGTGACCGGCCGGAGGTCACTCCGACACGACACACCGCACAGGTCGAGGGCACGCCCGCCGTGCCCTCGACGGCTTTCCGCACGGCCACGAAGGCGCCATGGAACGGTCTGCATACACTGGCCGGTCGAATGACAGTTCGGCCGGTCCCGGCAGGAAGCAGAGACGACAGGTGACAGAAGCGATCCTCCTGGTCGGCGGCAGAGGTACCCGGCTGCGTCCGCTCACGGTGCACACTCCGAAGCCCATGGTCCCGGCGGCCGGAGTCCCTTTCCTCACCCACCAGTTGGCGAGAGCCAGAGCGGCGGGTGTCGACCACATAGTCCTCGCCACCTCCTACCTCGCCGAGGTCTTCGAACCCCACTTCGGCGACGGTTCCGCCCTCGGCCTCCACCTCGAGTACGTCACGGAGGAGGAGCCCCTGGGGACGGGCGGCGCGATCCGCAACGCCGCCTCGCACCTCCACTCCGGCCCCGAGGACCCCGTCCTCGTCTTCAACGGCGACATCCTCACCGGCCTGGACATCCGCCGGCTGGTCGCCACCCACGAGACGACCGGCGCGGACGTCTCCCTCCACCTGACCCAGGTGACCGACCCTCGCGCCTACGGCCTCGTCCCCACCGACGACACGGGCCGCGTCCTGGCCTTCCTCGAAAAACCCCAGACCCCCGAGGAGATCGTCACCGACCAGATCAACGCGGGGGCGTACGTCTTCCGCCGCTCGGTCATCGACACGATCCCGGCGGGCCGCCCGGTCTCGGTGGAACGCGAGACGTTCCCGGACCTGCTCGCCGCGGGCGCCCACCTCCAGGGCATGGTCGACTCCACGTACTGGCTGGACCTCGGCACTCCCGCGGCCTTCGTCCGCGGCTCCGCCGACCTGGTCCTGGGCAGGGCCCCGTCCCCGGCCGTCCCGGGCCGCTGCGGCGACCGCCTGATCCTCCCCACCGCCCGGGTCGCGGGCGACGCCAAGCTGACCGGCGGCACGGTGGTGGGCGAGGGCGCGTTCGTCGGCGAGGGCGCCCGGGTCTCCGGCAGCACGGTCCTGGCCGGCGCGGTCGTCGAACCCGGCGCCGTCATCACCGACTCCCTCATCGGCGCCCGCGCCCGCATCGGCGAACGCTCCGTCCTCACCGGCACGGTCGTCGGCGACGGCGCGATCATCGGCGCCGACAACGAACTCCGCACGGGCGTACGCGTCTGGTGCGACGCGCAAATCCCCACGGGCGCGCTCCGCTTCTCGTCGGACCAGTAACTGCCGGGTGAGTCGGCCGGGTGCGGCTGGGTGGGGCTTCTCGCGCAGTTCCCCGCGCCCCTGAAAGGCCTACGGCCTTTCAGGCCGAAAAGCATGGGGCGCAGCCCCTGCTTTTCAGGGGCGCGGGGAACTGCGCGACCAGCCCCCACCGGACGGACGTCTGGGGGCCGAAGGGGCGCAGCCGGGGGCGGGGGCGCTACAACCGCCCGATATCCCCCCGAGGCATCCGCGGCACCCTCCGAGCCGGCACCCGCCCCGACAACAGAATCAACCGGGCCGCCCGATGCCGCTGCCCCACATACGGCTCCAACAACGACAACATCACCGAGTCATCCGCATCCCGATCCCCCGCCAACGCGAACCCCACGATCCCCGGCAGATGCAGGTCCCCGACGGTCACCTCGTCCGCCGCCCCGTGACTGCGCTGCACGGTCTCCGCCGAGGTCCACGGCCCGATCCCCGGCACCACCTCCAACCGCGCCCGCGCGTCCACCGGCGACATCCCCACGGCCTCCTCCAGCCGCGCCGCCACCCGGACCGCCCGCAGGATCGTCGACGCCCGCTTGTCGTCGACCCCGGCCCGATGCCACTCCCAGGACGGGATCAGCGCCCAGTCCCGCGCCCCGGGCATCACACACATCCGCCCCGGCACGGGCCCCGGCGCAGGCTCCCCGAACTGGCGTACGAGCAACCGCCACGCCCGATACGCCTCGTCCGTCGTGACCTTCTGCTCCAGCACCGACGGGATCAACGACTCCAGCACCAGCCCGGTCCGCGTCAGCCGCAGCCCCGGCCGCCGCCGCCAGGCCATCGCCACGATCCGATGCCGGGGTGCGAAGGCCTCGGGCTCGTCCGACGCGCCGAGCATCGTGGGCACCTGGTCGAGCAGCCACTCGGCCCCCGGTCCCCAGGCTTCCGCCTCGACGACCCCGCCCCGCAGCGCGACCCGCAACGTCCCGGCGCCGACCGGCGTACGCGTGGCCCGCCACACGGACCCGTCCGGCGTGGCCCGGAAGGTCGGATCCCCGGGCCCCCGCCGCAGCGGCCCCAGCACGAGCCCCAGATCGAGCGCCCCCTCGGGCACCCAGCTCCGCCGCCGCCCGCCCACGGCCCCCTGCCGGGGCACCCCACCGGATACGGCGACATGCCCACCCCGCACGGTCGTACGAGTGGGCCGCTGAGGAAACCGTCCGGCCACGAAGAGGTCCTAGCTATCGAGGGGCGCCCTATGAGCGTAGGGGTCTTTCAGGAGCGGGGGGAACCACGCAGCGGTGACGCCCCAGGGGCGCGGGGAACTGCGCGAGAAGCCCCACGCAGCCGCACCCGCCCACTGTCCGAGCCACCTCGAACCATAGGCGCCCTGAACCGTAAGCGCCCGGCCCCACTCACCCGTCACCGAACCTCGATGAACGCCCCCGCATCCCGCTCCGCCCGCGCCGCGGGCGCGGCCGCCGCGTGCCCCACAGCCACCGCCCCCATCGGATCCCACCCCTCCGGCAGCCCCAGCACCTCCCGCACGACATCCCGGCAGAACATCGTCGACGACACCCACGCCGACCCCAGCCGCTCCCCGGCCAGCGCGACGAGGAAGTTCTGCACCCCGGCCCCCGCGGCGACCACGAACATCTCCCGCTCGGCCGCGTCCCGCCGCGCGTCCCCGTAGACGTGCGACCCGTCCATCACCAGACACGGCACCACCAGATACGGCGCGCCCCGCAGCACCTCCCCGCGCCGCACCCGCTTCGCGATGGACTCCTCGCTCTTGCCGTCCCGCCGCAGGTCCGCGACCCACGCGTCCCGCATGGCGTCGAGCAGCCGTACCCGTGACTCCTCGGACTCCAGCAGCACGAACCGCCACGGCGTCGTGTGATGCGGCGCCGGCGCGGTCACGGCCGCGGCCACGGCCCGCCGCACCGCGCCGGGGTCGACCGGCTCGTCCGTGAACGCCCGCACCGTACGCCGCTGGGTCACCGCCAGCCGTACGGCCTCGGAGGTGCCGAGTCGGAACATGTCGTCCGCCGCGCCGCGCACGAGCGCCCGGGTCCCCTCGCCGGCGTCCTCGACCACCACGTGCCCGAGCCCCCGGACGACGGCGACGGGCAGCCCGGCGGCCTTGCCCTTCACCAGGTCACCGGCGCCGGCCAGCTCGTCGGCGGTGGCGACGACGGTCGCGCTGAGCGGATTGCCGTGCGCGTCGGTGCCGCCGCGCAGGTCGTCGAGGACCCGCACACCGGCCGCGCCGATGGCTACGTCCGTCAACCCGCTGCGCCAGGGCCGCCCGAACGTGTCGGTGACCAGCACGCCGACCTCGACGCCGAGTGCGTCCCTGATGCCGTCCCGGATCACCCGCGCGGAGGCGTCGGGGTCCTCGGGCAGCAACAGCACGGTCCCGGAAGGGGTGTTGGACGCGTCGACCCCGGCGGCGGCCATGACCAGCCCCTGCCGGTTCTCCACGATCCGCAGCGCCCCGCGCCGGGCCACCACCCGCACGGTCTCGGCGTCGATCGCGGCCTCCCGGTCGACCGCCTCGACCACCCGTCCCTCCGCCTTGGACACGATCTTGGAGGTGACGAGCACCACGTCCCCGTCGGCCAGCCCCGGTTCGGCGGCGGCTATCAGCTTGGCCAGCTCGTCCCCCTGCTGGACCTCGGGAATCCCCGTAGGCGCCCAGACCCGGTAGGCGGGACCGGGCAGACCGTCTCCACCCAAGGCCGCGCCCGACGCACCCCCGAGGTCCCGCGCTCGCTGTGACTCCCGGGCGTCCCGCGTATCGCTCACGCTCCCCGCACCTCCTCCGCCAGCGCCAGCGCCTCACGCGCCATCTCCGCCGTCGCGTCCACGTCGGTCATCATCAGCGGCACGGCCCGGCACCGTATCCCGGCGGCCTCCACACGCTCGACGACGCCCGTGTCGACCGTGTCGACGAGCCAGCCGTCCAGCAGCCCGGAGCCGTAGTGCTCGGCGACGGCGGCGGCCGTGGACTCGACGCCGACGGCGGCGAGGACCTTGTCGGCCATACCGCGCACGGGCGCGTCGCCGACGATGGGGGAGAGGCCGACGACGGGAACCCCGGCCTCGGCGATCGCCTCCCGGATGCCGGGCACGGCGAGGATGGTGCCGACGGAGACGACCGGGTTCGACGGCGGGAAGAGGATCACGTCCGCCTCGGCGATCGCCTCCAGGACCCCGGGCGCCGGCTTCGCCTGCTCGGCGCCGACCGGCACGATCGCCTCGGCGGGCACGGAGGCGCGCAGTCGCACCCAGTACTCCTGGAAGTGGATCGCCTTGCGCTCGCCGTCCACCTCGACGGCGACATGGGTCTCGACGCGGTCGTCCGTCATCGGGATGAGCCGCACGCCCGGCTTCCACCGGTCGCACAGTGCCTCGGTGACGGCGCTCAGCGGATATCCGGCGCCGATCATCTGGGTCCGCACGATGTGCGTGGCGAAGTCCCGGTCGCCGAGCCCGAACCACTCGGGCCCGACGCCGTACGCCGCGAGCTCCTCCTTGAGGTGGAAGGTCTCGTCGGCCCGGCCCCAGCCCTGCTCCTCGTTGATGCCGTCGCCGAGGGTGTACATCACCGTGTCGAGGTCCGGGCAGACCTTCAGCCCGAAGAGGTGGATGTCGTCCCCGGTGTTGCCGATGACCGTGATGTCCGCGTCCGGCACGGCCCGCTTCAGACCACGCAGGAACCGGGCACCACCGATGCCGCCTGCCAGAACCACAATGCGCATGGCACTCAGTCTCGCAGGCGGGTACGACAGCGGGTCGTCCGGCCGCGATCACGGCCGGTTTCGCGCGCTCCCGGTGGACGGTGGGCCGGCAGGGCCCTGCCGGCCGCTCAGGCCGTGACCGTCGCCGCCCCCGCCGCGCAGGCCTTCGTGTGCATCGGCATGTCCGTCAGGCCGGGGTAGTACACGTGCAGGCTGATGGCCGGTTCCAGCGTGTCGTTGACGACCTCGTGCGCGTAGCCCGGCGCGAACACCCGCTGCGCGCCCGCGCCGAGCACGCGCGTGCCCCGGTCGGTGCGCTCGGTCAGCGTGCCGTCGAGCACGGTCAGTACGCCGGAGGAGCCCCCGTGGTCGTGCAGCCCGGTGCCCTGTCCCGGCACCCAGGACAGCAGCCACACCTCGTACCCGGGCCCGGTCTGCAGCCGGTGGTACCAGCGCGTGGTCGCGTCGTACTCGACGAGGTGCTCCCAGCGGGAGCGGTCGTCGGCGAGGGAACGGGCCAGGCCGGCGAACTCGGCCACGGTGACCGGGTGTTGGCGCGGCGCCTGGAGGAGGTGGGGTACTTCGAGGAGGTCGCCGGCGATCTGGAGGTCGCTGTCGCTGTTCATGAAGAGAGGTGGTCCTCGACGATGAGTGCGTGGGGGAGGGCTGGGTGTCGCGTGGGGAACAGCAGCCGAGCCGGGACGGGCTCAGCGGCAGCCGGAGCGGGTGAAGCTCAACAGCTGGGACAGCAACAGCTACAGCGGCAGCGGGCAGCACCGTGGGACCCGGCGGTGCGGGTCGAGGTGAGTGCCAAGTGCGCGAGCATGCCCACAAGCACAGCGGTTCACACCTCCGCTGTCAACTTCACGTCCGGTATGTGGATGCCGGTTCACCTCTTTCGGTGCATCCGGGCGGTGAAAGGTTTGTGCTGGGGGAGTCGGGGACACATGGCGCACATCCCGCAACGAGCGAGTGGGATCGAGCCGGAACGAGATCGAACTCCTGGGCGTCTTTCCCCGTAAGGAAGGGTGATCCGGTGAGAACTCCCCTCTGCGGCCACGCTGCTGTCAGGGTTTATGCCGATTTGAACACTTTCCGCATAGCCTTGGTTCCGCAGAGTGAATAAGGGGCTCAATAGCAGATCTCGGCTTGACTCGCCCGTAGCAGCACACTTGTAATTTCACTCGTGTCGTTCAGCCGAAATCGGTAACGGCCGCACGACGGGGACGCGAAAGACGGACGAGGGGCGCACATGACCGAGCTCGTGCAGCAACTGCTGGTCGACGACGCGGACGAGGAACTCGGCTGGCAGGAGCGCGCGCTGTGCGCCCAGACCGATCCCGAGTCCTTCTTCCCCGAGAAGGGCGGCTCGACCCGCGAGGCCAAGAAGGTCTGCCTCGCCTGCGAGGTCCGCTCCGAATGCCTTGAGTACGCCCTCGCCAACGACGAGCGGTTCGGCATCTGGGGCGGCCTGTCGGAGCGCGAGCGCCGCCGCCTCAAGAAAGCGGCCGTCTGACCCGTCCCGGCACATCCGACCCGTCCCGGGAACAGTCGAACAGAAGCAACCGAACATGTCCGGCCCGTCGCGCGTGGGTTGTCCACAGGCGGCGGGCCGCCGTGCTGCTCAGCCGTTAGTGTGGGCCCTCGTCCGAGACGTCCCGCTGTCCCCGCCGGACACAGACGTCCACCGCAGTCCATCGAACCGGGGCCCGTACCTCGATGTCCGTGCACAGCCACACCTCAGCTCACCAGGACGCCGCTCCTGAGTTCCCGCGTCACGTGGTGACCGCGGTCCTCGTCGCGCACGACGGCGCCCGCTGGCTGCCCGACGCGCTCGCCGGGCTGCTCGGCCAGGAGCGCCCCGTGCAGAGCGCCATGGCGGCCGACACCGGCAGCGCGGACGACTCCGCCCGGCTCCTCTCCGACGCCCTGGGCGCGGACCGCGTGCTGCACCTCGCCCGACGCACCGGCTTCGGCCAGGCCGTCGAGGAGGCCAACCGCACCGCGGGCGTCCTCACCCAGGACGACCTCGCCTATCTGCGGCGCCCGAGCGGTTGGGACCCGGTCACCCGCAGCTGGCGCGACGACGCGTACGACATGCCCGAACTCCCCCACGGGGAGCCGGTCCAATGGCTGTGGCTGCTGCACGACGACTGCGCCCCCGAACCCGACGCCCTCGCCCAGCTGCTGCGGGTCGTGGAGAACGAACGCGAGCTGGGCCGCGACGACGTCGCCGTCGTCGGCCCCAAGCTGCGCGGCTGGTACGACCGCCGTCAGCTGCTGGAGGTCGGCGTCACCATCGCCCCCTCCGGCCGCCGCTGGACCGGTCTGGACCGCCGCGAGCAGGACCAGGGACAGCACGACCACATCAAGCCCAGCCTCGCCGTGTCCACCGCCGGCATGCTGATCCGCCGCGACGTGTTCGAGCAGCTGGGCGGCTTCGACCGCCGACTGCCCCTCATGCGGGACGACGTCGACCTGTGCTGGCGTGCCACCACCGCCGGGCACCGCGTGCTCGTCGCCCCCGAAGCCGTCGTCCGGCACGCCGAGGCCTCCTCGCGCGAGCGCCGCACCGTCGACTGCGTGGGCCGCAGCGCCGCCTCCCCGCACATGGTCGACAAGGCGGGCGCGGTCTACACCCTCCTCGTCAACTCCCGTACCGCGCAGCTCCCCTGGGTGCTGCTGCGCATCGTCCTCGGCACCCTGCTCAGGATCGTCGCGTACCTCGTCGGCAAGGTCCCCGGACAGGCCGTCGACGAGATCCGTGGCCTGCTGAGCGTGCTGCTGCGGCCCGAGCGGATCATCGCCGGGCGGCGCAGAAGAGGCCGCTCCCAGCTGGACAAGGGCGAGCTGCGGCCACTGTTCCCGCCGCCCGGCGCGACCGTCCGGGCCACCCTCGAACAGGCCGCCGGCGATCTGTTCGGCCGTACCGACGCCGAGACCTCCCCGGCCGGCCGGCACGGCGGCGCCATCGAGTCGGGCCCCGGCGACGACGACGCCGAGTTCCTCCAGGTCGAGCAGTTCGCCCGGCTGAAGCGCATCGCACGCGCCCCCGGCCCCGTCCTCTTCGCCCTCCTCCTGCTCGCCTCGCTCGTCGCCTGCCGTGCACTGCTCGGCGGCGGCGCGCTGGCCGGCGGCACCCTGCTGCCCGCACCCGCGGACTCCGCCGAGCTCTGGTCGCGCTACCTGGACGCCTGGCACCCGGTCGGCGCGGGCGGCGCCGAGGCCGCCCCGCCGTACCTGGCCGTCGTGGCCATGCTCGCCTCGCTGCTGTTCGGCTCCACCGGGCTCGCGGTCACCGTGCTCCTCGTCGCCTCCGTGCCCCTGGCCGGCTTCACCGCGTACTTCGCCTCGCGCCCGCTGGTCGAGTCCCGGCTGCTGCGCGCCTGGGCCGCGATCGTGTACGCCTTCCTGCCCGCCGTCACCGGCGCGCTCGCCACCGGCCGCCTGGGCACCGCCGTCCTCGCGATCCTGCTGCCCCTCATCGCCCGCGCGGGCGCCGCGGCCGCCGGGCTCGCGAACAGCACGGGGGCGCGCGGCAGCTGGCGTGCCACCTGGGCGTACGCGCTGCTGCTGACGATCACCACCGCGTTCACCCCGATCGTGTGGCCCATCGCGCTGCTCCTCGGCCTCGGGCTCCTCGTCGTGCGCCGCCGCGAGATCATCGCCTACGGCCCGCGCTTCCTCGCCCAGCTGGGCACCCCGCTGCTGATCCTCGCCCCCTGGTCGCTGACGCTGCTGCCGTTCGGCTTCTTCGACGAGGCCGGTCTGGAGTACGGCCCGAGCACGGCTTCGGCGACCGATCTCCTCGGCATCAGCCCCGGCGGACCGGGCACGGTCGGCGGGCTGACGCTCATCGGCGTCGTCCTGGCCGCACTGGCCGCCCTGCTGCGCGCGGAACGCCAGTTGGCCATCCGGACCGCCTGGACGGCGGCCCTGGTGGCCCTCGTCCTCGCGATCCTCTCCAACGGCTCCACCTGGGCAGGCCCCGCGACCCTGGTCTACGGCATCGCCCTCCTCGCCGCCGCCACCCTGGGCGCCGACGGGGCCCGCCACCGGGTGGCCGAGCAGAGCTTCGGCTGGCGCCAGCCGGTGGCCGTGCTCATCGCGCTCGCCGCCGCCGTCGGCCCGCTGCTGGCCGCCGCCGGCTGGGTGCTCGGCGGCGCCGACGGCCCCCTGGAGCGCCGCGACCCCGTCCAGGTGCCCGCGTTCGTCGCCGAGGAGAGCGGCACCCGCGACCAGGCCCGCACCCTGGTCCTCGACAGCGACTCCACCGCCGAGGTGCGCTACACCCTGGTCCGCGGGTCCGGCGTCCGCCTCGGCGACGCCGAACTCACCGCCGGCGCCGAGGAGAACGAGCAGCTCGACAAGGTCGTCGCCAACCTCGTGGCGGGCTCCGGCGCCGACCAGACCGACGAACTTGGCGGCTTCGCCGTGCGCTACGTCCTGGTCCGACCGGGCGCACCCCGCGAGGTCAGCCGCGTCCTGGACGCCACGCCCGGCCTGAGCAGGCTCAGCCAGCAGGACGGCAGCGCCCTGTGGCGGGTGGACCGCCAGGTCGCCCGCGTCACCATCGAGGCCTCCTCCGGCGACCCGAAGGCCGTCGCCGCGGGCCCCGTCGAGGTGCACACCACCATCCCGGCCGGCGGCTCGGGCCGGGTCCTGCGCCTCGCCGACACCGCCGACGAGTCGTGGACGGCCACCCTCGACGGCAAGCCGCTCACCCCGACCACGGTCGACGGCTGGGCCCAGGGCTTCCAACTGCCCGTCGACGGCGGCAGGCTGGACGTCACCTTCGATGCCCCGGTGACCCACACCGGCTGGCTGTGGACCCAGGGCTCGCTCGCCGTCGTCCTCGTGGTCCTCGCCCTGCCCGGCCGCCGCCGGGACGTCGACGACGACCTCCCCGACGAGCCCGTCGCCGTGCCCGCCCAGGACCTCACCGGCGACGGCCGCCGCGCCCGCCGCCTGCGCGCCCAGGCGGAGGCGGAGGCCGAACAGTCCGCCGACACGGGCGCGGCGCCCCCCGCCGAGGAGGTCCCGGTCGGGGCCCCCGTCCCGCAGCAGCAGGCGTACGGCCAGTGGGCGACCGCGGATCAGGCGGGCGCCGAGTACGGCCACTTTGACCAGGCCTACCAGGGCGGACAGCAGTACCCGGCGGGCACCTACGACCAGCAGCACTACCAGGCCGACCCCTACCAGGGCGCCCAGTACGACCCGTACGCCACCTACGGCGGCGACACGGCCTCGTACGACCAGACGTACGCCCAGGGCTACGACGCGACGTACGACCCGTCGCACGGCACCGGCGCCGACACCGAGCGCCCCGACGGGAGCCACCAGCAGTGAACCGCCAGACCCTGTCCCTGATCGCCGGCGCGACCGCCCTCGCCGCCGTCACCGGCTTCGCCACGCTCTCCGCGCCCGACGCCTCCGGCGGCGAGACCACGGCGAAGGCGGCCGCCCAACTGCCCGTGCAGCGCACGAGTCTGCTCTGCCCCCAGCCGAGCACCTCGGACCTCGCGGAGACGGCGTACACCGCCTTCACCCCCGCCACCGAGGGCACCGACGGGAAAGGCGGCGCCGAACTCGTCGCGGCGGGCGGGGCATCGACGGCCCCCGACACGGGCGGCGAGGACGACAAGGGCGACAAGGGTGACGACAGCGGCAAGGGCAAGGCCGCCAAGCCGGTCATCGAGGTCAAGGAGCCCGGCAAGCCCGTCGCCGACAGCACCGACGGCGGTGACTCGCCCGCGCTGATCGGCACGGCCGAGGGGAAGTTCGCGCCCGGCTGGACGGTCCAGGAGACCACCGAGGTCGCCGCCGGCACCGGCCGCGGTCTGCTCGGCGTCAACTGCGCCGCCCCCGAAACGGAGTTCTGGTTCCCGGGCGCGAGCACGGCCGCGGGCCGCACCGACTACGTCCACCTCGTCAACCCGGACGACTCGGCGGCCGTCGTCGACATCGAGCTCTTCGGCAAGGACGGCGCCCTGAAGTCGACGGTGGGCGACGGCATCACGGTCCAGCCCCGTTCCAGCGAGCCGGTCCTGCTGTCGACGCTCGCCACGGCGAAGGAGGCCGACCTTGCCGTCCACGTCAACGTCCGCAGCGGCCGGGTCGCCGCCGCGGTCCAGGCCCTCGACGACAAGCAGGGCGGCGACTGGCTGTCCGCCGCGGCCGACCCGGCGGGCACCCTGGTCTTCCCCGGCATCCCGAAGGACGCCACGTCCGTCACCCTCGTCGCCTACGCCCCCGGCGAGACCGACGCCGACCTGAAGCTCCGCCTCGCCTCGCCCAACGGGTCGATCACCCCGGCCGGCAACGAGACACTGCACGTCAAGGGAGGCATGACCGCCACCGCCGACCTGGGCGACATCACACGCGGCGAGCCCGGCTCCCTCATCCTCACCCCCACCGGCCGGTCGGTCCCGGTGGTGGCCGGCCTCCGCGTGGTCCGCGGCAAGGGCGCCGGCCAGGAGACGGCCTTCATCCCGGCGACCCGCCCGGTCGGCGCGCGCGCCACGGTCGCCGACAACCGCGCCAAGGGCACGACCCTGGCCCTCACCGCGCCCACCGGCGAGGCCGAGGTCAAGGTCACCGCGTCCGCCGGCAGCGGGGGCGGCGAGGCCACGACGAAGACGTTCAAGATCAAGGCCGGCACCACCCAGAACGTCGACCTGCCCGCCCCGAGCGGCCTCAAGGGCGCCTACGCCCTCACCGTGGAGTCCACGTCCGGCGCCCCGGTCTACGCCTCCCGCACCCTCGAATCCAAACTGGACGGCATCCCCGCCTTCACGATCCAGACCCTCCCGGACGACCGAGGAATGGTGGCCGTCCCGAAGGCGCGCCAGGACCTGTCGATCATGCAGCGTTAGGTGGGGGGCGGGTGAGTCGGCCGGGTGCGGCTGGGTGGGGCTTCTCGCGCAGTTCCCCGCGCCCCTGAAAGGCCTACGGCCTTTCGGGCCGAAAAGCACGGGGCGCAGCCCCTGCTTTTCAGGGGCGCGGGAAACTGCGCGACCAGCCCCCACCGGACGGACGCCTGGGGTCAAAGGGGCGCAGCCCCTTGAGGATGGGACGGGTAGGGGCGGCGGGGGCGAAACCCTCCCGGTCACACCCCACCCGCGTCAGTCCTCCCCGTACCGAGGATCCACAGTCTCCGGATTCAGCCCCAACAACTCGGCCACCTGCTCCACCACGACCTCATGCACCAGCGCGGCCCGCTCCTCCCGCCCCTTGGTACGAATCTCCACCGGCCGCCGATACACCACCACCCGAGCCGGCCGCCCCTCCCGCGCCACCACGATCCCCCCGAGCGGCACCGCCTCGTCGTTCCACGCCCCGTCCGACGGCCCGTCCAGCCGCGGCACCTCCAGCACGAGGAAGTCGATGTCGGCCAGCTGCGGCCACCGCCGCTCCAGCCGCTCCACGGAGTCCTGCACGAGATCCGCGAACACATCCGCGCGACTCGCCGCGAGCGGCACCTGCGGCGGCGCGATGGGCCCGCGCATCCCCCTGCCGTGCCGATCTCGGCGGCGGGGCCCGGGTGCGGAGGCGGCGCGGGGCGGTACGAGGTTGTCCATCACCTGTGAAGCGTAGTCCCCACGAGGTCCGCCCGCCCGGCTCCACACTCCCGGCCGCCCCCCGACCCGACACCGCTGACCTGCCATGTCCAACCGGCACGCCGCTCGGCGGTGCCCCGGCGAGCCCCACGCCCTGTCACGGGATGACCATTCCGGCCAAGGTTGGGCTCGTTTCCGTATCTCCACGAGACCGGCGAACTCACGCCAATTGGCAGGGTTTGCGCCGATAATTGACCGGACTTGGCGCCGTTCGGCATTCCGGACGCGGGGTTACTCGCAGGTCAACGCGGTGGGTTCCCAGGGGCGTGTGGGGCGTCTCACAGCACGACACGGGGGAGTGACCTGGTGCAGAGTCGTCGCGGCCCGCTCAAGAGTGCGGTACCGTCCAACGTCGTGAGCCCTGTACGTCGCTGTTCGCGCACCGCTTGCGGCCGCCCCGCCGTCGCGACGCTGACGTACGTCTACGCCGACTCGACCGCGGTCCTCGGCCCCCTCGCCACCTACGCCGAACCCCACTGCTACGACCTGTGCGCCGAGCACTCCGAGCGCCTCACCGCGCCGCGCGGCTGGGAGGTCGTACGGCTGCTGGACGCCTCGGCCCCCGCGCGCCCCAGCGGTGACGACCTGGAGGCCCTCGCCAACGCCGTTCGCGAGGCGGCCCGCCCGCAGCAGCGTGCGGCCGAGGCCGGTGGCGGTGGCGGCGCACGCGCGGCCGACCCGATGGAGGTCGCCCGCCGCGGTCATCTCCGGGTCCTGCGCTCACCCGACAACTGACCTCCCGCGTGGGGCCGTTGCCGATCCCGTAGCCGTACTCGCCGCACCCCGTAGCCGTACCTGTCGCACCCCGTTGGCGTTCCGGGCGCACCCGCCGTACCCCGTTGCCGATCCGGTCGCTCCGCCGCACCCCGCCGCCGCTCCCGCCGTGGCTCTTTCCGTTCGCGCCGTTCCGCTCGGCGGCGCACGCCTGTTGACGTCGTGTCGGCGCGGACGCGATCATTCCGGGTGCCCGTGCCGTGAGAAGCCGCTTCCGCATCGCGGAATTCCGGGAGGCTCCCGTGTACGTCCAGCAACTGGAACCCGTGGCCGGTTCACTCGGCCTGTCCGCCCTCGTCGCGACCCTGCCTCTCGTCACCGTCCTGGTGCTGCTCGGCGGTGTGCGACTGAAAGCCCATCTGGCAGGCCTGGTCGGCCTTCTGACGGCCGTTCTGGTCGCCTGGCTCGCCTTCCGCATGCCGCTCGGCCAGACGCTCTCCAGCGCCGCCCAGGGGGCCGCGTTCGGCCTCTTCCCGATCATGTGGATCGTCGTCAACGCCCTGTGGGTGTACCGCATGACCGTCCACACCCGCCACTTCGACATCCTGCGCCGCTCCTTCGGACGGCTCTCCGACGATCCGCGCATCCAGGCGCTCGTCGTCGCGTTCTGCTTCGGCGCGCTCCTGGAAGCCCTCGCCGGCTTCGGCGCGCCGGTCGCCATCTGCTCCGTCATGCTGGTCGCGCTCGGCTTCGAACCGGTGAAGGCCGCTGTGGTCGCCCTGGTCGCCAACACCGCGCCCGTCGCCTTCGGCGCCATGGGCACCCCGGTCGTCACCCTCGCCCAGGTCACCGAACTGCCCCTGGACACCGTGGCGTCCGTGGTCGGCCGCCAGACCCCGCTGCTCGCCCTCGTCGTGCCCCTGGTCCTCGTCTGGCTCGTCGACGGCCGGCGCGGGCTGCGCGAGACCTGGGTGCCCGCCCTCGCGTGCGGACTCGCCTTCGCCGTCGGCCAGTTCATCGCCTCCAACTACATCTCCGCGCAACTCGCCGACATCGGCGCCGCCCTGCTGGGCGCGGGCGCCCTCGTCGCCGTACCGCACGCCCGCCGGCCCGCCGCCGAGCCCGTACGCTCCGCCGTCCTGACCGGCGTACGCAGCGAGGACCTCGACGAGCAGGACCCGCCCCGCGAAGTCGCGCGCGCCTACGCCCCGTACGCGCTGATCGTCGTGATCTTCTCCGTCGCCCAGGTCCCCGCGGTGAAGGACTGGCTGGCCGGGGCGACCCGGACGTACGACTGGCCCTTCCTGAACGTCGCGGATCCCGAGGGCGACCTTGTGGGCGGCAACGTCTTCACCTGGCCCATCGGGTCCACCGGCGGCACGCTGGTGCTGCTCGCCGGTGTGTGCACGGCCGTGGTCCTGGGGGTCCACGCGCGCGTGGCGGTCAGGGAGTGGGCGGCGACGGTCCACGAACTGCGGTTCGCGATCCTCACCGTGACGTCCGTGCTCGCCCTCGCCTACGTCATGAACCTCTCCGGACAGGCCGCCACCATCGGCCACTTCGTGGCGGCGGCCGGCGCGGGACTCGCGTTCCTCTCGCCCGTGCTCGGCTGGTTCGGCGTCGCCGTCTCCGGCTCGGACACCTCAGCCAACGCCCTCTTCGGCGCCCTCCAGGTGAGCGCGGCCCGCGAGTCGGGCCTGTCGCCGGAACTGCTCGCCGCCGCCAACAGCTCCGGCGGTGTCCTCGGCAAGATGATCTCGCCGCAGAACCTGACCATCGCCTGCGCCGCCGTCGGCCTCGCCGGGCGCGAGGGCGACCTGCTGCGCAAGGTGCTGCCGTGGAGCCTGGGACTGTTGCTGGTGATGTGCCTGATCGTGGTGGGGCAGAGCACACCCGTACTGGAATGGATGCTTCCCTGAGTCCCCCCACCGGACGGGTGCCTCCTCCTGTCGGGACCGAGGGCCGTCCTCCCGCCGGGCCGGGTGCCGTCCTCGGCGACCACCCGGAGGTCCCACCCTCCGCTGTCGGTCCGTCCGGGTACTTTGGGGCGATCCGGTGGGGACTTCAGGAGGGTGTGGCCGTGACGGCTGATCTGTCGACGATCGTGAAGGCGTACGACGTACGCGGGGTGGTCCCCGACCAGTGGGACGAGCCCCTCGCGGAGCTCTTCGGGGCGGCCTTCGCCCAGGTGACCGGCGCCGACGCCGTCGTGATCGGCCACGACATGCGGCCCTCCTCACCCGGCCTGTCCCGGGCCTTCGCCCGCGGGGCGGCGGCGCTCGGCGTGCACGTCACCGAGATCGGCCTCTGCTCCACGGACCAGCTGTACTACGCGTCCGGCGCGCTGAACCTGCCCGGCGCGATGTTCACCGCCTCCCACAACCCCGCCCAGTACAACGGCATCAAGATGTGCCGCGCCGGCGCCGCCCCCGTCGGCCAGGACACCGGCCTCGCCGAGATCCGCGAGCTGGTCGAGGGCTGGAGCGAGACGGGCGCCCCGGAGCCGGCCGCCACCCCGGGAACGATCACTCGGCGCGACACGCTGGAGGACTACGCGGCCCACCTGCGCTCCCTCGTCGATCTGACCTCCGTCCGCCCCCTCAAGGTCGTCGTCGACGCGGGCAACGGTATGGGCGGCCACACCGTCCCCACGGTCTTCGCGGGCCTGCCGCTGGATCTGGTCCCGATGTACTTCGAGCTGGACGGCACGTTCCCGAACCACGAGGCCAACCCCCTCGACCCGGCGAACATCGTCGACCTCCAGAAGCGCGTACGCGAGGAGGGTGCCGACCTCGGCATCGCCTTCGACGGCGACGCCGACCGCTGCTTCGTGGTCGACGAGCGGGGCGACGCCGTCTCGCCCTCCGCGATCACCGCCCTGGTCGCCGCCCGCGAACTCGCCAAGAACGGCGGCAAGGGCACGGTCATCCACAACCTGATCACCTCCTGGTCCGTCCCGGAGGTGGTGCGCGAGAACGGCGGCACGCCGGTGCGCACCCGGGTCGGGCACTCCTTCATCAAGGCCGAGATGGCGAGATCCGGTGCCATCTTCGGCGGCGAGCACTCCGCCCACTACTACTTCGCGGACTTCTGGAACGCCGACACGGGCATGCTGGCCGCCCTCCACGTCCTCGCCGCCCTCGGGGGCCAGGACGGCCCCCTCTCCGGCCTCCTCGCCCAGTACGACCGCTACGCCGGCTCCGGCGAGATCAACTCCACGGTCGCCGACCAGCCGGGCCGCCTGGCCGCGATCCGCTCCGCCTACGAGGGCCGCGAGAGCATCACCCTCGACGACCTCGACGGTCTGACCGTCTCCGCCCCCGACTGGTGGTTCAACGTCCGCCCCTCCAACACGGAACCCCTCCTGAGACTGAACGCGGAGGCGAGGGACGAGACGACGATGGCAAAGGTGAGGGACGAGGTACTGGCGATCATCAGGGCCTGAGCCCTCTGAAAAAGGCACGGGGCGCAGCCCCTGCCTTTCAGGGGCGCGGGGAACTGCGCGACCAGCCCCCACCGGACGGACGCCTGGGGGTCGAAGGGGCGCAGCCCCTGGAGGATGGGACGGGTAGGGGCGGCGGGGGCGCGAACCACCCCGCCCCCAACCCCGGCGCCAACCCCCACACGGCGGTACTCTGACCAGGCCGCACCGCACGAACCCGCCCCCGAAGGGACCGAGACATGCCGCTCGAAGCCGGCCTCCTGGAGATCCTCGCCTGCCCGGCGTGCCACGCCCCCCTCACGGAGGAGGACACCGAGCTGACCTGCACGAGCCAGGACTGCGGCCTCGCCTACCCGATCCGGGACGGCATCCCCGTACTCCTCGTCGACGAGGCCCGACGCCCCGCGTGACCCGCGCGACCCACACGATCACGCTCCCGCGCAAGGCGTAACCCCGCACAAGCCGGGAAAACCGGTGAAAAGCGCATCAGGGCACCCGGCGATCGGAGGCTGCCGCCCATGCTCGACGAATCGCTGCTAGACACCCCCGACGCCTTGTCGGAGGCAGACCGCCGCGACCTGCTCCGCGGCGCCGCCGAGGCAGGCGCCCGGGTCCGCACGGCCATCCGCCTCGGCACCGAGGCCGGCATCCCGGACCTGAAACCGGACGGCCGCCCCCGCGCCCTCCTGATCGCGGGCCCCGGGATGGCCTCCGCGGGCGTCGCCGACCTGCTCGGCGCCCTCGCGGGATCCAGTTGCCCCCTCACCCGCCTCCACCCCACCGGCGTGGCCCCCGCGCCGGGCGCCCTCCGCTGGGAGCTCCCAGGCTGGGCGGGCTCGGTCGACCTCCTCCTGATCGCCACCGCCGACGGCGCCGAACCCGGCCTGTCGCTCCTGGTCGACCAGGCCTACCGGCGCGGCTGCACCATCGTCGCCGTGGCCCCGCCCCGGACCCCGGTCGCCGAGGCGGTGGAAGGCGCCCACGGGCTCTTCGTACCGATGGCGAGCGCCCCGTACGAGCAGGAGGTGCCCCTCGGCGCCGCCGCCCCCGGCGTGCTCTGGGCGCTGCTCACCCCGATGCTCGCGCTGCTGGACCGCACCGGCCTGGTCGCCGCCGCACCAGACGCCCTGCAGAAGGTCGCCGACCGCCTCGACCACGTCGCCGAGCGGTGCGGCCCGGCCATCGCCACGTACAGCAATCCGGCCAAGACGCTCGCCGCCGAGCTGGCCGACTCCCTCCCGATGATCTGGACCGAGGGCCAGACCGCAGGGCCCGTGGGCCGCCGTTTCGCCGCCGCGCTCGCCGAACTCGCCGGGCGCCCGGCCGTCGTCGCCCAGCTGCCGGAGGCGCTCGCCTCGCACACGGTGCTGCTGTCCGGGCCGCTCGCCGCGAGCGCCGACCCCGACGACTTCTTCCGTGACCGCGTCGAGGACGCACCCGTCCTGCACGCGCGCGTGGTGCTCGTCCGCGACCGGCCGACCGGCGGCCTGAGCGCCGTCCCGGCCGCCCGCGAGCTGGCCCTCGGCCACGACACCGCGATCAGCGAGCTGGAACCCGAGGAGGGCAGCGACCTGGAGACCCTCGCGGAGATGATCGCCATCACCGATTTCGCCGCCGTTTACCTGTCGCTCGCTTCCGGAGCCTGATCCTTACCGGAGTCCGACCCTGACCGGGGCCCCGGCCGGCTCCCCACGTACGGAGAAACACACACACCATGGACCGCCTCGACAACACCGTCCGCCCCTACGCCTGGGGCTCGACCACCGCCATCCCGCAGCTCCTCGGAGTGGCCCCCACCGGCGAGCCGCAGGCGGAGATGTGGATGGGAGCCCACCCCGGCGCCCCCTCGCGCACCGGGCGCGGCCCCCTCACCGAGGTGATCGACGAGGCACCCGAACGCGAACTGGGAAGCCGCACGGTCGAGAAGTTCGGCCCCCGCCTCCCCTTCCTCCTGAAGCTCCTCGCCGCCGGCGCCCCCCTCTCCCTCCAGGTCCACCCCGACCTCGAACAGGCCAGGAAGGGCTACGAGGACGAGGAGCGGCGCGGCGTCCCCATCGACGCGGGCCACCGCAACTACAAGGACGCCAACCACAAGCCGGAACTGATCTGCGCCCTCACGGAGTTCGACGGCCTCTGCGGCTTCCGCGAACCGCTCCGCGCCGCCGAGCTGCTGGCCGCCCTCGACGTCGACTCCCTCAAGCCGTACGTCGACCTCCTGCACGCCCACCCCGAAGAGGCCGCGCTGCGCGAGGTGTTGACCGCCGTCCTGGGCGCCGACCCCGAGGAGATGGCCCACACCGTCACCGAGGCCGCGGCCGCCTGCGCCCGCCTCGGCGGCGACCACGCCCCCTACGCGGACATCGCCCACCACTACCCGGGCGACCCCGGTGTCATCGCCGCCATGCTCCTCAACCACGTACGCCTGCAGCCCGGCGAGGCCCTGTTCCTGGGCGCCGGGATCCCGCACGCGTATCTGAACGGCCTCGGCGTCGAGATCATGGCCAACTCCGACAACGTCCTGCGCTGCGGCCTCACCCCCAAGCACGTCGACGTCCCCGAACTCCTGCGCATCGTCCGCTTCGAGGCGACCGACCCGGGCGTGCTGCGCCCGGAGGCGTCTCCCGACGGCGAGGAGGTCTACGAGACGCCCATCGACGAGTTCCGCCTCTCCCGCTTCGTCCTCCCCGAGGCCACAGCCCCGCACGACCTCACCCGCGCCACCCCGCAGATCCTTCTCTGCACCGCCGGTACGGTCCGAGCCGGCGAACACACGCTCGCCCCCGGCGAGTCCGTCTTCGTACCGGCGGACGAGAGGACCGAGGTGTCCGGACCGGGCACGCTGTTCCGCGCCACCGTGATCGCGTGACGGCCTGACCCCACCCGATCCACGACCCGACGCACCAACACCGGGCCGGGCTGCAACAATGCCCCCTGCAAAAGGCGGGCAAAGCCCGGCCGGTGACGGACGGAAGCGTGGGTACCCATCCCCACGCACAGACACATGCGTAGGCGAAGGGACACCTCGGACACATGAGCGCGTCAGGCGGCACCAAGGCGATCGTGGCGGCACTCGCCGCCAACCTCGCGATCGCGGTAGCGAAGTTCGTGGCGTTCCTCTTCAGCCACTCGTCGTCGATGCTCGCCGAGTCCGTGCACTCGCTCGCCGACTCGGGCAACCAGGCCCTGCTGCTCCTCGGCGGCAAGAAGGCCAAGCGCGAGGCGACCGCGGAACACCCCTTCGGCTACGGTCGCGAGCGCTACATCTACGCCTTCCTCGTCTCCATCGTCCTCTTCTCCGTCGGCGGCATGTTCGCCCTCTACGAGGGCTACGAGAAGATCAAGCACCCGCACGAGATCGAGGCCTGGTACTGGCCGGTCGGCGTCCTGGTCTTCGCGATCATCGCCGAGACCTTCTCCTTCCGGACCGCCATCAAGGAGTCCAACGTCCTGCGGGGCAAGAAGTCCTGGACCGAGTTCGTCCGCCACGCCAAGGCCCCCGAGCTGCCCGTCGTCCTCCTGGAGGACCTCGGCGCCCTCGTCGGCCTGATCCTCGCCCTCGGCGGCGTCGGCCTCGCCCTCCTCACCGGCGACGGTGTCTGGGACGGCATCGGCACCCTCTGCATCGGCATCCTGCTCATCCTGATCGCGATCGTCCTCGCCGCCGAGACCAAGTCCCTCCTCCTCGGCGAGTCCGCCGGCGCCGAGAACGTGGAGAAGATTGCGAAGGCCGTCGTCGACGGCGACACCGTCACCCGCGTCATCCACATGCGCACCCTCCACCTCGGCCCCGAGGAACTCCTCGTCGCCGCCAAGATCGCCGTGAAGCACGACGACACGGCCACCGAGGTCGCGAGCGCCATCAACGCGGCCGAGGCCCGCATCCGCGAGGCTGTCCCGATCGCCCGCGTCATCTACCTGGAACCCGACATCTACAGCGAGGCCGAAGCCGCCAAGGGCGCCGACCCGGAGGCGGCGCCCGGCGGCCCGTCAGCCCCCGCCGAGCACTGACCCGACCGGCCCTGTCGGGCCACCCCACCAGGCACCGAGCACCGGGGCCCGTCGCGCGAACGCCCGCGACGGGCCCCTGCCCTTCCGCGGTTCGTGCCGCCTCCGTTCCCGCGCTGCTGCCGCCTCCGCCCCGCCCGCCGCCCCCTCTCTTCGGCTTGATCCGTTCGCAGGCGGACTGGGGCGGGCCGGGCCCAGCGTGTAGCTTGGGACGGAGCCAGACGTCGCTGCTGATGGCGGTCGGGCGGTCCCACCGCGGACCGACCGAGGGAGAGAGGGCCTCCGACGGACTGCGCTGCGCGCACGCGGGCATGCCTGTGTCCTCTTCGGGGCACCCCTGTGTCCGCCGCCGCGCAGACCAGCCCTACCCACCCTCGACCCGACACCGAGGAGCAGTTCGCAATGACGACTGTCGACAACCGGCAGGACTTCAAGGTCGCCGACCTCTCCCTGGCCGCCTTCGGCCGCAAGGAGATCACCCTCGCCGAGCACGAGATGCCCGGCCTGATGGCGATCCGCAAGGAGTACGCCGAGTCCCAGCCCCTGGCCGGCGCCCGCGTCACCGGCTCCCTGCACATGACCGTGCAGACCGCCGTCCTCATCGAGACCCTGGTCGCCCTCGGCGCCCGGGTCCGCTGGGCCTCCTGCAACATCTTCTCCACCCAGGACCACGCCGCCGCCGCCATCGCGGTCGGCCCGAACGGCACGGTGGACAACCCGCAGGGCGTCCCGGTCTTCGCCTGGAAGGGCGAGACCCTGGAGGAGTACTGGTGGTGCACCGAGCAGGCGCTGACCTGGCCGGACAGCCCCACCGGCGGCCCCAACATGATCCTCGACGACGGTGGTGACGCCACCCTCCTCGTCCACAAGGGCGTCGAGTACGAGAAGGCCGGCGAGGTCCCCGCGGTCGACACCGCCGAGAACGAGGAGCACCGCGTCATCCTCGAACTCCTCAACCGCACCATCACCGACGGCTCGCAGAAGTGGACCCAGCTCGCCTCGGAGATCCGCGGCGTGACCGAGGAGACCACGACCGGTGTCCACCGCCTGTACGAGATGCAGCGCGACGGCGTTCTCCTCTTCCCGGCGATCAACGTCAACGACGCCGTCACCAAGTCGAAGTTCGACAACAAGTACGGCTGCCGCCACTCCCTGATCGACGGCATCAACCGCGCCACCGACGTCCTCATCGGCGGCAAGACGGCCGTCGTCTGCGGCTACGGCGACGTGGGCAAGGGCTGCGCGGAGTCCCTGCGCGGACAGGGCGCCCGCGTCATCGTCACCGAGATCGACCCGATCTGCGCCCTGCAGGCGGCGATGGACGGCTACCAGGTCACGACCCTCGACGAGGTCATCGACAAGGCCGACATCTTCATCACCACGACCGGCAACAAGGACATCATCATGGCCTCGGACATGGCCAAGATGAAGCACCAGGCCATCGTCGGCAATATCGGCCACTTCGACAACGAGATCGACATGGCCGGCCTCGCCAAGATCCCCGGCATCGTCAAGGACGAGGTCAAGCCGCAGGTCCACACCTGGACCTTCCCCGACGGCAAGGTGCTCATCGTCCTGTCCGAGGGCCGCCTGCTGAACCTGGGCAACGCCACCGGTCACCCGTCGTTCGTCATGTCCAACTCGTTCGCGGACCAGACCCTGGCCCAGATCGAGCTGTTCACCAAGCAGTCCGAGTACCCGATCGGCGTGTACACGCTGCCCAAGCACCTCGACGAGAAGGTCGCCCGCCTCCACCTCGACTCGCTCGGCGTGAAGCTCACGACCCTCCGTCCGGAGCAGGCCTCGTACATCGGCGTCGAGGTCGAGGGCCCGTACAAGCCGGACCACTACCGCTACTGATCCGTCACTGATCCGTCCGGCGGCGGATGCGTCGTACGTCGACCGTCGACGCATCCGCCTCGGCAGCATCACCCAGGCAGGCCCCCGCACCCCCGTGCCGGGGGCCTGCCCGTTCGGCACCGCTTCAGGCCCGTCGGCCGGACCAGCCCGTCAAGACCCAGGACCCCCATGCCCCGCGGCCGGTATTCGCTTCATGACCCGCACGACCACACCCTCCTCGCCGAGGAACACTTCCACTGCGCGCCCGGCCCCTCCGGCTGGCGCTACGTCTCCCAACTGACCGCCCCCTCCGGCGACCACGCCGGCTCCGTCGACCTGGCCCTCGACGAACTCGGCCGGCCCATCCGCCTCGAACTCCACGCCGCGAGCTGGCAGGTCCGCGGCGCCGCCCTGGACGGCGTCACCTGGGTCCGCACCGACCCCACCGGAACCGAAGCCACCGAAGGCAATGTCCGCGCCCACGCCTTCACCGGCGCCTCCCCGGCGTTTTTGATCGCCACCGCCCGCCTGCTGCGCCTCACCCCCTCCGCCCCGGCCACCCGCGTACGCCTCGTCGCCTTCACCGACCCGGTCCTGGCTCCGCGCACCCTCGACCAGTCCTGGGCCTTGATCGCAAGAGAAGCACACGCCACTGACAACGGCCCCCTGACCGTGGACGAATACCAGGTCACAGCCCTGGACACGGGCGAGCGGCACACCGTTCACATCGCGGGCGACGTCGTTCTGGCGGCTCCCGGCATCGAGCTGGAGCACCTGGAAACACCGCCGTCCACATTCGACTGAGACGCGGTCCCACCCGCTACTCAGGCGGGCGGGGCGAACCCGGTACCCGGCCGCTCGGGAGACGGCGCGTGCGGCGGCTCGGAGGCGGGCGGGGCGCCGGGAGCGGCCACACCGGGAAGGCCGACAGTGCCGTGCTCGGGCCCGGCCGCGGCACCAGCGGCTCCCACAGGCGGCACGTACCCGGTGCCGGAGCCGATGCCGGAGTCGTAACCGCCGGCAGCCGGGGCCGGGCTCACATACCCCTGAGGTGCGGCATACGGGGGCGCCACGTGAGGCTGAGCGGCGTGAAGCGGAGCGGCGACATGCTGAGCGGCGAGATGCTGAGCGGGCGGCGCGCCACCCACACCCGCCCCGGCCGCGCCCTGGAACGCCTGGCGAGCCTCTCGGGCCTGCCGCTCGTGCACCACGGCCGCCAGGTACGCGCCCGGCGGCACCCCGTAGGGCGCCGGAGCCCCGATACGGGCCGCGAGGTCCGCGGCGAGACGTTCCGCCATGGCCGCGCCGACGTGCGGGTCCAGTTGCCGCATCCGCGTCAGGTACTGGCGGATGGCCAGCCACAGCCCGTCCGGCACAGCGGACAGGTCGAGCGCGGCGAACTGCCCCGCGAGCCACGGCGGAGGCGGAGGCACGAACGCCGCCCGCCCGGCCGGAACCCGCTCCCGCACGACGAGGGTCCCGGCGAACACGTCGCCCAGCCGCCGCCCCCGCGCCGACACGAGCGAGGCGATGCAGGCGACGACCCCGAACGTCATCAGGATCTCGACCACCCCGACCGCCCCGCGCACCAGCGCGTGCCGGAACCGGATCGGCCCGCCGTCGTCCCGCACCACCCGCAGTCCGCAGGCCATCTTCCCCAGCGAACGCCCATGGCTCAGCGTCTCCACCGCGATCGGCCCGCCCACCAGGACGAGCAGGAAGCTCGCGATGGATATCGCCGCCTGCGCCGCCTCGTCGAGGCCGGCCGTCGACAGCACCAGGACCAGAACCACCGCGAGGTAGACGACCATGGCCACGACCAGGTCGAGCAGCACGGCCAGCGCCCGGCTCGGCAGCTTCGCGGGACGCAGTTCCAGCGCCACCGCCTCGCCCGTCACTAGCTCACTCACACCCGTAGTCCCTTCCGGATTCATCCCCTGACCTGCCCCGAGAGTGGCCAGTCTGCCAAGCTGAGGTCACATCGCGCTGCAGTAGGACCAGTACGACCAGTGCGATCAGTACGACAAGACGACACGCAGTGCGAGAGGGACGAGGAGCAGCACACCCGATGGACCTCGATGTCTTCGTGTCCGCCCATCGTGCCGAGTGGGACCGCCTCGACGCCCTGCTCCGCCGCCAGCGCCGTCTCGACGGAGCCGAGGTCGACGAACTCGTCACCCTCTACCAGCGCACCGCCACCCACCTCTCACTGATCCAGTCGAGCGCTCCGGACCCGCAGCTCACCGGCCGTCTCAGCCAGCTGGTGGCCCGCGCGCGCAGCGCCGTCACGGGCAGCCGACGGGCCTCCTGGCGCGACGTCACCCGCTTCCTGACCCATGGTTTCCCCGCGGCGGTCTACCGATCCCGTCACTGGTGGGTCCCCACCGCGCTGCTCTCCACCCTCGTCGCCGTGCTCCTGGGGTGGTGGATCGGCACCCACCCGGAAGTTCAGGCCAGCATCGCGGCCCCCGACGCGCTCCGCGAGATGACCCGCCCCGGCGGCCAGTACGAGACGTACTACTCCAGCCATCCCGCCGCGTCCTTCGCGGCCCAGGTGTGGACGAACAACGCCCAGGCCGCCGCGATGTGCCTGGTTCTGGGGATCTTCCTGGGCCTGCCGGTCCTCTGGATCCTGCTCCTGAACATGCTCAACCTGGGCGTCGGCATAGGCCTGATGACCTCGGCCGGCCGCCTCGACGTCTTCCTCGGCCTGATCCTCCCGCACGGCCTGCTGGAACTGACCGCAGTCTTCGTGGCCGCCGGTACGGGGCTGCGGCTCGGCTGGACCGTCATCGACCCAGGGCCCCGGACCCGCCGTTCGGCCCTGGCCGAGGAAGGGCGAGCCGCCCTCGGCATGGCGATAGGCCTGGCGCTGGTGCTTTTCGTCTCCGGCGCCATCGAAGGCTTCGTCACCCCGTCGGGCCTGCCCACCTGGGCCCGTATCAGCATCGGCGTCCTCGCCGAGGTCGCCTTCCTCGCCTACGTCTATGTCCTGGGCGGACGAGCCGTCCGGGCCGGTGACACGGGCGACGTCGAGGAGCACGAACGCAGCGCCGCGGTCCCGACGGCCGCCTGATGTGCGTCCACCCCCGTCGGGCTGTTAGTCTCCTCTTCGTTCCCGCAAGAGCCGTTGACACGGCCGATGTGGGGAGGTAGATTTGAACAGTTGCCTAGAGGTGTCCATACCCCAGGGCGGCAGTGAAAATTTATCGACTCCTCGTGAATGAGATGTCCCGAGTGAGTCCACCCGATGAATCAGGAACGAACGGCCGGCCAGATCGGTCAAAAACTTCTGATAAAGTCGGACTCGCCGAAAGAAAGCCGCAAGGCAATCAATTAGGTAAGGCCCCCAACGGCCACCGGAAATGAATTCCGACCGGAAACGGAACGGAAAACGGATCTGGTAAGGTTGGAAACGCAAGACCGAAGGGAAACTGCCCGGAGGAAAGCCTGAGGAAGTAGCTCGGGTGAGTACAAAGGAAGCGTCCGTTCCTTGAGAACTCAACAGCGTGCCAAAAATCAACGCCAGATATGTTGATACCCCGTTCCCGGCCGGTC
>NZ_JAQYWT010000265.1:0-286 GCF_036322545.1 Streptomyces sp. SP18BB07 | reverse complement strand
CCCCCCCCCCCCCCCCCCCCCCCCCCCCCCCCCCCCCCCCCCCCCCCCCCCTGTTCACGCAGCAGACGGCATAAGCGATATCTGCATCGGGACCAACCTCCGCTAGGGCCGCAACAACACCCTCTCCCCCACCCGGGGCGTCTACTCCGGGTACGAACTCTGCGAGAACACCCCCCAAAACGTGCGGGGGGGGGGGGGGGGGGGGGGGGGGGGGGGGGGGGGGGGGGGGGGGGGGGGGGGGGGGGGGGGGGGGGGGGGGGGGGGGGGGGGGGGGGGGGGGGGGGGG
>NZ_JAQYWT010000264.1:0-3108 GCF_036322545.1 Streptomyces sp. SP18BB07 | reverse complement strand
CTGACGTGAAACGCATCAGGGTTCAGGCGTGGTGAGCACCAGTCGGCAGCGGGGGTGCGGGGCTCGGAAATCCCCGAGCGTGCATACCGCGTACCGGCTGCGTACAGGAGGCGTCCCCACTGCCCGCTATGGAGCGTCCGCAGGACGAGCGGGCTCGACTCCGGGGCGCGCTGCTGCTCACCGCGCAGCGGCGGCCTCGGACACCGCCAACTCGGCGGCCCGCGCCCTACGCTGTGATGGTCACCGCCGCTCGTGATGCATGAGCAGGCGTCCGTGGGCTCAGCCGCGTCCGCGGGGCAGGTCGGTCGTGGTGTAGATCCCGAGAAGGCCGACCATGAGCACCCGCGCGACGCCCCGACCACAACAAGGCGATGAGCTCCCCCACTTCTTCTGACGACACCGGCGATCCGGTCGCCCGGTTCCTCTCTCAGTACGCCGCCCGGCGAGAGCGCACCGTCGACGACCACATGTTCCGCGGCACCGCGCAGGCTCCCGCGCCGGGTGCCTTCCGCCTGCAGTTGTTCGACGCCGCCGCCGTCCGGCCTGTCGTGCTTGCCATCCAGACCATCGACGACGGGCCGAGCCTGATCAACCGGGCGGAGGCGTACGCCAGCGCGGTCTGGCGATGCCAGCGGCCCGACGACGCCGAGCCGCCCCTGTGCCCGGCCTGTTCCGCCCCGCATCTGATCGCGGCGCGGGCACGCTGCGTGAAATCCGGTGGCAGGGAGAACTACCGCCGTGTCAGGCTTCAGCCACCGAAGGGGCGTAGCTCAGCCCGGCCAGAGCAGCGGACTCCAAACCCGCACGCCGCAGGTTCAAATCCTGCCGCCCCTGCGCAGCAGAGCGGCCAGGTACCAGGAGGGCCTGGCCGCTCACTCAACGGGCTCGGGACGCAGACCTCCGCGCAAGCCACGACGTTGAACCGGCGCACGAGCGGGTGCAGACGCATCCACGGCCCGTCCCGTCCCCGAATCATGATCGGACACCGGGCGGCGGCCCGAAGGCGCTTGTGGCCCGCCCAGGAGACCGGCAGACAGCGAAAAGGGCCCAGCGAGAATCACGAGCGGCCCCTGGCTGCGGGCGCCGTGCAGAAATCTGCAGCACGTAGTTACATCTGATGGGCGTCGATGTCGCCTGCGGTGATCAGTGCGTCGCGAAGTTCCTGTGTGGGGCGTTCGGCTTCCGGGGCGGGGGGGAGTTGGGCAATCGCGGTCAGGAGGCTGCGGGCGTGCTGACGGACGGTCGCGTCCCGCCACGGGTCGGTACTGGGGTGGGCGACGAGCAGGGCGACAAGGTGCGCGGCTTCGGGCTTGCCGGGGTGGTGGGCGGCGCGCTCGGCGATGTGGTCGGTGTTGCGCAGGGCGGGTGTGTGGCGGGCGGAGGCGAGGGTGAGGTCGAGCCAGGTCGCCTCGTCGATGGCGGTCAGGGAGAAGGTGCCTGCGCCCACCATGGCTCCTGGGGGCATGCCTGCGCTCAGGGCCGCCCGCCACAGTTGCACCGCGGCGTCTGTGGCGTGAGCGGTGTGGTGGGCAAGGAGTTCCAGCAGGCGGGAGGCGGCGGCTGATCCGCCATCTGCAGCGGCGAGTTCGACGAAGAGGGCGGCCGGGTCACCGAGGATGTGCGGGTCGTCCAGGAGTGCCAGTGCCATGTGGGAGGCGGCTTCGGGCGGGGTGCTGGTGCGTAGACGGGTCAGGAGCTCGGCGCGGTCGAGGTCGGTGAGCAGCGGGGGGTGGGCGGGGCCCCAGCGCAGCCAGGCGGAGGCGGCGGTGGGGGTGCCGTCGGCCGGCAGGGGCAGCAGGACGGTGCGGTGGTCGTGGATCCAGTCGAGGGCCCGGTGGTGCAGCAGGGGCAGGTAGGGGCCGAGAGCGGCGACGGTCCGGGGCTCGGTGCCGGTGGCTTCGGTGATCGTGGTCAGGTGATGGAGGAGTCTGGTGGGCAGGCTGTCGCCGGGAGCACTTGGCTGGCGTCGGGCGTGTTCGAGGAGGCAGTGGATAGCGCGCCCGGCCGGGTCGGTGCCGACGAAGTCGGCTGGGAGCGCACCGGGCGATGTGTCGTCGGGTGTGGTGCCGGCCGGGGTGGTCAGGGGTGCGGTCAGGTTGTACAGGTGGTCCAGGACGGCCGGGAGATTCGTGCCGAGGTCGGTGCCGGTACGCCAGGCTGCGAACACCAGGTCGAGCAGGGCCTGTTCGGTCAGGTCGGCCGTGGAGGAGTCGTCGTCGGGGTCAGTGCCGGTTGCCGGGTCATCGGTCGTGGTCGAGTCGGCCAGGGTGGCGTGGTCGCGGTGCGCGGCGAGGGCCACCATGACGGCCTCGGCCAGTGCGTTGGCGGGGAAGGCGTCGCGGCGGCGGGTCTGTTCGGCGGCGATGCTCAGGTAGAAGGCGCACAGTGAGGGCAGGGCGAGGCGTGCGGTGATCTCGGCCGGTTGGGTGGTCCAGGCCACCGGGTCGCCTTCGATCAGGGCGCGCAGCACCATCAGGTAGCGGGGGTCGCCCGCGTCGGGAGCGGTGGCCAGTGTGGCGGCGGCCGCGGTGGGGCCGTGTTCGGCGGCGATGGCCGCCGCCTGTCTCTCGTCCACGACGGGCCGTGGGGCATCGGTGATCTGGACGAACGGACCGGTGGTGCGCGGGTCGTCTGGGCCGGACGGTTTGGCGCGGCGCAGCAGGGTCAGCACCGGCTGCCAGGGGGTGAGGACGGGCTCAGGGAGCACCGGGGACCAGTCCCAGACCTGTAGCCAGGCCCGCGGTGGCCGGTTGGCCGAGGCGGGGTCGTAGCCGGCGAGTTCCTGGGGGCCGGGCGGGGCGCTGAACGCGTCGGTCATCTGTGCGGTCAGTTGGGGGGCCGTCTGGGGCGGGCAGTTGCTGTGCAGGTAGGCGAGCAGTCGGGCGCCCTCCGGCGTGGGGCGGTGGGCCAGCAGCGCGGGGAGCAGCGCGGTGGCTTGCGTCCACCAGGCTTCGGCATCCGGTGTGTTACTGACCTTTCCGTTGAGTTGTCGGGGGTGACATCGCTTGATCCCTGCGGTAGTTCGTGGCTATGAGGTATGCGCAGGGTGGTGGCCTCACTCCTCAAGGCCAGGCCGCGCGGGAGCGAGTGCGCATGCTCGCCGCCGAT
>NZ_JAQYWT010000263.1:0-323 GCF_036322545.1 Streptomyces sp. SP18BB07 | reverse complement strand
GCCGGGTCAGCTTGCGAGTAAGTGGCCGCGTTCTGAGGTGAATTCGGCGGATCGCTGCCGTTGTAGCGGGGGGACGGCTCAGCTGAGAGTTCGCCCCGTGGCTCGCGTGGGAAGAGCTGGAGGGTCCTGTATGTATGGGGTGGCGGTGAGGCTGCTGGTGGGGTGGTAGTTGCTGGGGCCGGCCGTGATGGTCCAGGTGGCGAGGGTGCTGCTGTGCTGCTGGGCGGCGTTGGCGTCGCTCTGGATTCCGGAGGGCGGGTTGGTGTCCGGCGAGCTGTGGCAGAGGCCGTCGCGGTTGTGCTTCGTCCCGGCGTCGGTGAGGG
>NZ_JAQYWT010000262.1:0-88584 GCF_036322545.1 Streptomyces sp. SP18BB07 | reverse complement strand
TGTGGCCGGCGGCCGCGCCTCGTGTGGCCGGCGGCCGCGCCTCGTGTGGCCGGCGGCCGCGCCTCGTGTGGCCGGCGGCCGCGCCTCGTGTGGCCGGCGGCCGCGCCTCGTGTGGCCGGCGGCCGCGCCTCGTGTGGCCGGATACGGGGTCGTGGTGGCCTGAATCCGGTTCGGCTGGGGTTCTGGGCTAACAATCAGGGCACACACAGGGCGCATTTTTCCCACGCGTTACTGCCTCGTGTTTACAGTGAGCCTCGGCAAGCGGTTTCTGAACGTGTTCAAAGGGTGTTCGGGGTCGCACGGGAGCCACTACGGGGTTACGGGGAAGGGAACGCGTCATGCGCAAGGGGGTCAAGGTCGCCATAGTCGGCGGGGTGTTCGCCGCGATGGTGGGGGGCGCCGGGTACGGCGGGTACAACTTCGTGACCGCGCTCAACGGGGAGGGCGGGGGCGTCGAGAAGCGCACCGGGCCGCCGAGCGCGGACGAGGTGCGGGAGACCACGGAGAAGTTCTTCGCCGCCTGGGAGAAGGGCGACGCGGCCACGGCCTCCTCGTACACGAACGACGCGGCGGACGCGCAGGCCGTGTTCGGTAGTTTCGTCGACGCCGCCCGCATCGCGGACGTGAAGATCGAGCCCGGCAAGCCCACCGGCTCGGGAGACCGGACCGTCCCGTACACCGTCGCCGCCACGGTGTCGTACGACGGGAAGAACGAGAAGCTCGCCTACAAGAGCCGGCTGACCGTCGTGCGGGGGAAGACGACCGGGCGGGCCCTGGTCGACTGGCGGCCGGCCGTCGTGCACCCCGAGCTGAAGGCCGGCGACCGCCTGTTCGTCGGCGAGGCGGCGGCGCCGCCCATCGAGGCCGTGGACCGGGACGGCAAGGTGCTGACCAAGGAGAAGTACCCCTCGCTGGGACCGATCCTCGACACCCTGCGCGAACGCTACGGCGCCGACGCGGGCGGCACCCCCGGCATCGAGCTGGGCATCCGCCACACCACCACGAACGCGGGCGACACCACGCTGCTGACCCTCGTCGAGGGCGAGGCCGGCAAGCTGGAGACGACGATCAGCGCGCGCGTGCAGGCGGCCGCCGAGACGGCGGTCAAGAAGTTCGGCGAGTCGTCCGTGGTCGCGCTGCAGCCCAGCAGCGGGGAGGTGCTGGCCGTCGCCAACAACCGCCAGGACGGCTTCAACGCGGCCTTCCAGGGCGAACTGCCGCCCGGCTCCACGATGAAGATCGTTACCGCCGCGATGCTCATCGACAACGGCGTGACCTCGATGAACGGCCCCGCCCCCTGCCCCGACACGGCCACCTGGCAGAGCCAGACCTTCAAGAACCTGCCGGGTCTGAAGGCCGACGAGACACCGAACGCCACGCTCGCCAACGCGTTCGAGCGGTCCTGCAACACGGCGTTCATCAAGCTGATCGACGAAAAGCCGCTGACCGACGCGTCGTTGACCGAGGAGGCGCAGAACCGGTTCGGGATCGGCCGGGACGACTGGAAGACGGGCATCGCCTCCATGGACGGCAAGGTGCCGCCGTCCGACGGGCCGAACCGGGCCGCCAACGCCATCGGACAGGGCGATGTGCTGATGAACCCGCTGAACATGGCCTCGGTGACCTCCACGGCGATCACGGGACGGTTCCGCCAGCCGTACCTGGTGTCGCCGAAGCTGGACGACCGGGAGTTGGCCACCGCGGAGGGATTGCGGGCCAGTACGGCGTCGCAGTTGAAGCAGATGATGAGGCTGACCGCGACGCAGGGGACCGCGCAGACCGTCATGGCCGGGCTGAGCGGGGACATCGGGGCGAAGACCGGGTCCGCGGAGATCGACGGGCAGGCGGTGGCGGACAGTTGGTTCACCGGTTTCCGGGGGGATGTGGCCGCGGCGGCGATGTCGGAGGGCGGTGGGCGTGGCGGCGAGGCGGCCGGGCCGATCGTGGTGGATGTGCTGAAGGCCGGGGGGTGAGGGGCCGGTTCGTCGCCGGGTGCAGGTGGTTCGTGGTTGCTCGCGCAGTTCCCCGCACCCCTGAAAAGCAGGGGCTGCGCCCCGTGCTTTTCAGGCCCGCAGGGGCCTGGTCTTCTGGGGGCACGGGGAACTGCGCGAGAAGCCCCACGCACCCGCACCCGACAACGCGCCCTCTTCGGCCCAACCCCACGGAGTGATCCGCGGGACTCTAGTGTGGTGGTTCTCGTTGAGCGACGAGAGGCAGCCGGGGGCAGCGGAAGGTCGGGAGCGTGGGTAAGAGAAGGCGTGTCGACGAGCGGAAGGCCGCGAAGTCGGGGAGGTCACGGCGGCACCTCGTGCTGGGCGGAGTCGCGGTCGCGGCCCTCGGCGGTGGCGCGATGGCCGTGTACACGGTGTTCGGCGCGGGCGCGGCCGCCGAGGACGGCTCGGCCGACGCCAAGGCCGTGAAGACCGGCCCCCTGTCCGCCGCCGAGGTCCGCACGGCCGCGACCACGTTCCTCACCGCCTGGCAGAAGGGCACGGTCGCGAAGGCCGCCGCCGCCACGGACGACTCGGCGGCCGCCACCACGGCGTTGACCGGCTTCACCAAGGACGCCCACGTCAAGGACGTCACCCTCACCCGCGGCAAGCGCTCGGGCGACACCGTGCCGTTCACGGTGAAGGGCACGGTCTCCTTCCAGGGCACCGAGAAGCCGCTGACCTACAAGTCCGCCCTCACCGTCGTACGGGCGGAGAAGGACGGCGAACCCGTCGTCGGCTGGCAGCCGTCCGTCGTCCACCCCGAACTCACCGAGGGCGACCGGCTGGTGACCGGCGAGGCGGGCACGCCCCCGGTGAAGGCCCTCGACCGGGACGGCGGCGAGCTGACGACGAAGAAGTACCCGTCGCTGGGCTCGGTGCTGGACGGTCTGCGGGAGAAGTACGGCAAGAAGGCGGGCGGCAAGGCGGGCGTCGAACTGCGGATCGTCCGCGCCGACCCCAAGGACTCCGCCAAGTCCGCCCAGTCCGCGAACTCCACCAAGTCCACCAAGTCCACCAAGGAGAAGGCCGCCGACAAGACGCTGCTGGAGCTGAGCGAGGGCACTCCGGGCGAGGTGCGGACGACGCTCAGCCCGTCGCTGCAGGCCGCCGCCGAGGAGAAGGTGGCGGCCACGAAGCGGGCGTCGGTGGTCGTGATGCGGCCCTCGACCGGCGAGATCCTCGCCGCGGCCAACTCCAGCAGTTTCAACGTGGCGTTCCAGGGGTCGCTGGCCCCCGGCTCCACGATGAAGATCGTGTCGTCGGCCCTGCTCATCGACAAGGGCCTGGCCTCGGCGGACAAGGGCCACCCGTGCCCCAAGTTCTCGTCGTACGGCGGCTGGAAGTTCCAGAACGACGACAAGTTCGAGATCAAGGGCGGCACGTTCAAGGCGAGTTTCGCCCGCTCCTGCAACACCGCCTTCATCTCCCAGGCGAAGAAGCTGGACGACGACTCCCTGACCCAGGAGGCCCAGCAGGTCTTCGGGCTCGGCCTGAACAACTGGGCCATCGGCGTCTCCAGCTTCGACGGCGCGGTGCCGGTCCAGAGCGACGCCCCGATGGCGGCCTCGCTGATCGGCCAGGGCGGGGTGCGGATGAACCCGCTGAACATGGCGTCGGTGGTCTCGACCGCCAAGACGGGCGTCTTCAAGCAGCCCTACCTGGTCCCGCCGTCCGTCGACGACCGCACCCTGGCCACCGCCGCCCGGCCCATGTCCGCGACGGTCCGCGCCCAGCTCCGCGAACTCCTCCAGTACACCGCCGCAGCCGGTACGGCGGCCGAGGCGATGTCGGGTCTCGGCCCCGACTACGGTGCCAAGACCGGCTCCGCCGAGGTCGACGGCCAGAAGGAGCCCAACGGCTGGTTCACCGCCTGGAAGGGCGACCTGGCTTCCGCCGGAGTCGTCCAACAGGGCGGCCACGGCAGCGAGTCGGCGGGCCCGATCGTGGCCGCGCTGCTCAAGGCGGGCAGCGGCGGCTGACACCGGCCGACGGCGGGCGACCGATGACCGGTGGTGCCGGTAGTCGGCGGCCGGTGGTCGGCGGCCGATAGCGGTGGTCGGCGGCCGATGGCCGGCGGTTCAGTCGCCCGCCGCGTCCGTCCGCTGCGCGGAGCGCTCCCGGATCGGCATGTCCTCGTACGCCTCGGACGCCGGGCGCAGACACCAGTCGAGCATCGACGGCCAGGGGCCGTAGCCCGAGTCCGGGTTGAGGTGGGCCTCGCCGGGCAGCACGTCCGCGGGCAGGCCGAGGGGCTGCGCGTACGCGGTGGCCGCGCCCGGCTGGCAGTACGGGTCGTTGTCGCTGCCGACGACCCGGGTGTACGTCGCCGACGCGGCCAGCCGCTCCGGGGTCAGCGGCGGCGGGGCGAACTCGGCGATCTCCGGCTGCTTCAGGGCGAACTCGGGGGACGGCGGGGCCACGAGGAGGACGCGGTCGACCGGGCCGGACAGGATGCCGTCCCGGGCGACCGCGTGCAGCCACAGCAGACAGGCCAGGCTGTGGCAGACCACGGTGATCCGCCGCCCCGCCAACTCGCCGAGCAGCGCGTCCAGTTCCGCCAGCCAGCGCTCCAGGTCCGGGTCGTCCGCCTCCGGGAGCTGGGGGTAGGCGACCTCGTGGCCCAGGTCGGTGAGGCGGTCGGCCAGCCAGTGCTGCCAGTGGGTGGGCGGGCGGTGGTTCTGCCAGCCGTGCAGGATGAGGAAGGCGCGGGTGTCGTCGGCGGCCGGGGTTTCTGTCATCCCCCGATCGTCAGCGAAACGGATCTGTCGGTCCAGTGCCGTCTCTGTGGCTGGATGGCTGCGGGCCTGAAAAGCACGGGGCGCAGCCCCGGCTTTTCAGGGGCGCGGGGAACTGCGCGAGAAGCCCCACTCACCCGCACCCGCCAACGCACCGAACAACCCACTCGCATGGCCGCTACACCCACCACTACCGTGCCGCACATGACCACCGACGCACCGGACACCGACGGCCCCGTAGCCCACCCCCGCTTCGCCGAAGCCCTCACCACCCTCGGCCTCGGCGACCTCCACCCCCGCATCCGCCGTTTCCCGGAAGCCACCCGCACCGCCGCGGAGGCCGCCGCCGCCCTCGGCTGCGAGTTGAGCGAGATCTGCAAGTCGCTGATCTTCGCGGCGGACGGCGTCCCCGTGCTGGTGCTGATGGACGGCGCGTCCCGCGTCGACGTGGAGCTGGTCCGGCGGGAACTCGGCGCCACGAAGGTCACCCGGGCCCGCGCCGACGTCGTACGGGAGACCACCGGGTACGCGATCGGCGGCGTCCCGCCCTTCGGGCACCGGACGCGCACACGCGTCCTCGCGGACCGCTCGCTCCTCGCGCACACGACGGTGTGGGCGGCGGCCGGCACCCCGTACACCGTCTTCCCCATGGACCCCAAGTCGCTGATCGCGCACGCGGGCGCCACCCTCGTGGACGTCCGCGAGGGCGTGGACGTCCGCGAGGGCGTGGACGTCCGCGAGGGCGAGCGCGACGCGTGACGCCCCTCGTCACCGCGGCGGTCCTGCTCGCCGCCGTCACCCACGCGAGCTGGAACGCGATCGCCCACCGGATCACCGACAAGCTCGTCGGGTTCACGCTGATAGCCGGCGGCGGCGCGCTGATCGGCTTCGCGATGGTGCCGTTCGTCCCGCTCCCGGAGGCGGGGGCGTGGCCGTATCTGATCGCGTCGACGGTCATCCACCTCGTGTACTACGTGCTGCTGATGACGTCCTTCCGGCTGGGCGACTTCGGCCAGGCGTACCCGATCGCGCGCGGCTCCGCGCCCCTCGTCGTCACCGTCCTCGCCGCCGTCTTCGCGCACGAGGTGCCGGACGGCTGGGCGGCGGCCGGCATCCTGCTGAGCTGCGCCGGGCTGACCGGGGTCGCGCTGTGGGGTCTGCGCGGCGGCCGGCCGCACTGGGCGGCGATCGGGGCGGCACTGGCCACGGGCCTGTCGATCGCCGCGTACACGGTCGTCGACGGCCTCGGTGTCCGGGCCTCCGGGTCCGCCATGGGCTACATCGCCTGGCTGATGGCGCTGGAGGGGCTCGCGATCCCCGCGTACGCGGTCTGGCGGTGGCGCGGGCGGACGGTCGCGCTGCTCCGGCCGTTCGCCGGGGTGGGCCTCCTCGGCGCGGCGCTGTCCGTGGTGGCGTACGGACTGGTCCTGTGGGCCCAGACGAAGGCCGAGTTGGCGCCCATCGCCGCCCTGCGGGAGTCGTCGGTCAAGTCTTGCTCATACGGTAATTAGGATTCGTCCGATGACAGGCCGCTCAGATCCAGGACATCGGCCGTCGGCGGGGGCTGGATGTTCACAGGGTCACCGAAACCGCTGAACCTCTTGATTCGGTGGAAGTGAGAGTCTCTGTAGTCGATCCGCAAGAGGTACGGCTTGCCCTTGGCCGCGACGTAGTAGGTGGAGGATGTGTCCTCGAACTCTGCGTCCGTCACTTTCACCGGGATGACCGGCTCGCCGTCGACCTCGGTCGGGTCGCCCTTTATCGCGTTGCCCGACGAGGAGGAATAGGCCCACGCGCAATCGGCCAGGTTGTCAGCCCCCCTCGCCGCGCTCACCGGGCTCTTGAGCCAGGGTTTCTGTCGCATCGCGGGGACCGTCTTCCGCGACCACGACTCCAGGTACACGTCGTTGGGGTGGATGTAGTCCGTCTCACCGATCCGGATCTGCTCCATCTCTGCCACCGCGGAGCCATAGGACATGGTCGCCTTCAAGGTGCATCTGCTCTTGAGATCGGTCGTCAGGCGGCTGGAATGGAGCTTGGCACCGCCGGAGGCAGCGGTGACATCCGTGGTGACGGTCACCGACGTGAGCAGCCTCATCATGCGATCGGCGTCGTCGAGCAGCTGGCTGGCGGAGCGCGTGTCAGCCGTTTCGGCCGTGTCACCGACGTCAGCACAACCGACCGCAAGGGCGCCCATGAACAGGCACGACGCAACAGTGATCGTCTTCTTATGCATAGTTCCCCCCTGGCGCGTCGGGCGGCACAGAGTACCGGAACGAATCGCTCCGAATACCGTCGGGTGTGCCGCCTGGCCCGGCAGTCACTCACGCCCCTGAAAGCAAGCCCCCGGCAAGCCCCAACGCGTATTGTCCGGTTCACAGCGATTTACCACGCCTCGCGGTGCTTCCGGGATCGGGGTAGGTACGTGTGTTCAGGCCTTGGCCAGCGACAATGTTCCTCATGGGCATCGTCGTTGAGATCCATGTGCCCCTTCAGGAAGCCCCGGGCGCTCCGCAAGGTTCCTCTCCCTTCCCGTGGATCGACCAGGTCGAGGACTTCCTCGCCGGGCAAGAGGCGGCCGGGGGTGTATGACGATGGCGAGGAGTACGGCGAGGCGTACATCTTCTTCATCACCGGGGCTGCCGAGGAAGATCTCCTGGCCGTGGCGGCTCGCACGGCTGGGCTTCCGGGCATCCCGGGCGGAGTCTTCGCGGTGGTCACGAACGATGAGGCGGACGAGATCGGTCTCGGACGACGTGTCGAGCTGCCGCTCGGATAGGCCCCGCGAACGATGTCAGTCAAGCCCGGCTCATACAGTGATAACTCCGCTGCTCAGGGGGCTTGATGAGTCAGTTTCGTATGCGTGTCGAGTTGGTCGGCCGTGGGCGTGCGCTAACGATTGCGCGCGATAAGGGAGCTGGTTCGGGCATGGAGGTTGAGGCTGCATGAAGCGAAAGTTGCTGCTTGCTGCCGGAGCAGATCAGGCGCTGGCCGATTTCGCGTAGGCAAGATTGTCGCTGACAGTACGGGTGGTGGGGTGGTCCTCGCCCAGGATCCGCACGCAGTCGGCGAGGGCCCGCTCGTACAGCGGGATGGCCCGGACGAGATCCCCCACCGCCTCGTAGGCACCCGCGAGGTTGTTGCGGGAGGCGAACGTGTCGGGGTGGTCCTCACCGAGCACCCGCACGCGGTCGGCGAGGGTCTGCTCGTACAGCGGGATGGCCCGGCCGAGATCCCCCACCGCCTGGTAGGCGTACGCGAGGTTGTTGCGGGAGGCGAACGTGTCGGGGTGGTCCTCACCGAGCACCCGCACGCAGTCGGCGAGGGTCTGCTCGTACAGCGGGATGGCCCGGCCGAGATCCCCCACCGCCTGGTAGGCGTACGCGAGGTTGTTGCGGGAGGCGAACGTGGACGGGTGGTCCTCACCGAGCACCCGCACACGGTCGGCGAGGGTCTGCTCGTACAGCGGGATGGCCCGGCCGAGATCCCCCACCGCCTGGTAGGCACTCGCGAGGTTGTTGCGGGAGGTGAACGTGGACGGGTGGTCCTCACCGAGCACCCGCACGCAGTCGGCGAGGGTCTGCTCGTACAGCGGGATGGCCCGGCCGAGATCCCCCACCGCCTGGTAGGCACTCGCGAGGTTGTTGCGGGAGGCGAACGTGTCGGGGTGGTCCTCACCGAGCACCCGCACGCGGTCGGCGAGGGCATGCTCGTACAGCGGGATGGCCCGGCCGAGATCCCCCACCGCCTCGTAGGCACCCGCGAGGTTGTTGCGGGAGGTGAACGTGGACGGGTGGTCCTCACCGAGCACCCGCACACGGTCGGCGAGGGCATGCTCGTACAGCGGGATGGCCCGGCCGAGATCCCCCACCGCCTCGTAGGCGTACGCGAGGTTGTTGCGGGAGGCGAACGTGGACGGGTGGTCCTCACCCTGCACCCGCACACGGTCGGCGAGGGTCTGCTCGTACAGCGGGATGGCCCGGCCGAGATCCCCCACCGCCTGGTAGGCACCCGCGAGGTTGTTGCGGGAGGTGAACGTGTCGGGGTGGTCCTCACCGAGCACCCGCACGCGGTCGGCGAGGGTCTGCTCGTACAGCGGGATGGCCCGGCCGAGATCCCCCACCGCCTCGTAGGCGTACGCGAGGTTGTTGCGGGAGGTGAACGTATGGGGGTGGTCCTCACCCTGCACCCGCACGCGGTCGGCGAGGGTCTGCTCGTACAGCGGGATGGCCCGGCCGAGATCCCCCACCGCACGGTAGGCACCCGCGAGGTTGTTGCGGGAGGTGAGCGTGGACGGGTGGTCGGGGCCGTGGAGGCGGGTGGATGCGTCTAGGGAGCGTTTTTTGTAGCTGATGGCCTGGATGATCTGGCCTTGGCCTTGCAGGTAGATGGCGGTATCGGTGAGGAGGAGATCGGTGCCTTCCGTGTCGTCGGCAGGGTCGGCGGCGGCGAGGAGGGCTTCAGCGTGCGGGAGCAGGACTCGCCAGGCTTGCCATCCGGCTACGTTCGTGTCCGGTTCGCCGGGCAGTGCGGTGCGCAAGAGGGCCGTGGCACGGTGGCGGGCGGTGGTGATGGTGTCACGGGTGCGGTGAGGGTCGGCGTCGTCTGTCGTGGTGGGGTCGGGCGTGCGCGCGACAGTCTGGATGAGGCGGTGGATGCTGAGGGTGTCGGTATCCAGGGTGATCATGTTGTAGGCAGCGAGTCGGCCCAGGGCCCTGGTGTAGCTGACAGGGTCTTCAGCCAACGGCGCGAGCAGGGCGCGAGGGACGGCGGCGGGGGCGTACCAGGCGGCGGCGCGCAGGATGTCGACAGCTAGAGGAGTGTCGCGGTGAAGGGCATCGAGGGTGATGCGCCAGATGCGGCCCATGGTGCGCTGCGGATCACGGCCTGCGGCAGGGGTGTTGGTGGTCTGGGCCGGGTGCTGCCGGAGCAGGTCCCGATACTCACTCACGGGAATGCTGCTCTCGGCGATGAAGGCGCCGGCCTGCTCCAAGGCAAGGGGCAGGTATCCGAGTTCCTCAGCGAGCAGGCTGGCGTGGCGCTGGTTGGCGGGGTCCGTCAGGCCTGTGAGCTGGGTGATCAGGTCGAGTGAGGCACTGGGGGTGAGGAGCGGGAGCGCCAGTGGATCGGAAGGCCAGCCGTGTGCGAAGCGGCTGGTGATCAGGTGGCGTCCAGTGTGGTGGAGCTGCCCCAGCAGCTGGCTGATGGTGTCGGGGTGTTCGGCGTTGTCGAGCACAAGGAGCCAGCCGGGGTGTGTCTGGAGCCAGCCGATGGCCCAGTCGGCGTCTTCGGCTACGGTCCGGCCCGTTGCAGCGCCGTGGATCCGTGTGGTCAGGTCTGCGAGGTCGGCAACGATCTGCTCGGAGGTGTCGGCGCGGATCCACCACATCAGCGGGTAGGAGTCCTGGTGGGTGTGGGCGTAGTGCAGGGCCAGCGTGGTCTTGCCGACGCCGCCGAGTCCCTGGACGGTCTGGGTGATCGCGTTGGAGCCCCGCTCCATGGCTGTGGACAGGGATGCCAGGGCTTCTTCGCGGCCGACGAAGACGGTTGTGGGCAGGGCGGGGAGGTTGTTCAGGCCAGACGGCACCTCCATGTCGTACGGCCCTGGAGAGCGGCCGTCGCCGGGCGGGACCGTGATGTCCTGGAGTGTCAGTAGGTTGCCGGCGGCCTTGATGGTGCTGGCGAAGCCGGGCCGTGCGGCAAGGGTGGCCAGGGGGACGGCGATGAGCTGGTTACCGGAGTAGTTCCTCTTGCGGTCGGTGGTCAGGACACCGGTCAACAGGTCTCCGCAGAACAAGGCAGCCCCAGATGCCCCGGACCAGGACGAGACCGCACCTGTGGTGCCTGGAGTGGCGACTTCATCTAGATGGGCGGTGATGAGGCCGGATTTCAGTCCGGTCAGGCCCTCGATGTGCCCGCGGATCTCCTTGGTGTCCCGGGCGCCGCCCCGCTGCTCAGCCTCCGGGAACCCCACCGCGACACAAGCCACTCGCGCCCCGGCCGACCCCGCCGACACCACGGGAACCCGCCCCCATTGCACCGGCTTTACAGCGACGGGAGGTTTCCAGACCGAGTCGGTGATCAAGAGCAAGGCGGCATCGGTGTGCGGGTCCTGCACGATGTCGGGCGGCTGCTCAGGCCACAGCACCTCGGCTGACATCCATGCAGTCTCCTGATCCCCGTGCCGGGTCAGCCGCCGCACTTCCACGGCACGATCAGAGGCAGACCCGGCGTGCTGGATGTTGTGGAAGGCGGTCAAGATCAGCCGGTCCGTGATGAGATAGCCGGTCCCGGCGATCCCTCCGGCCGGGTCCCAGACTTCCATCACCCGTCGCACGTCCACGCACACGTCCCCGTTCTGTGCAATTCACCGAGCAGGCATCAGCTGGCGCTACTTGGGGCGTTGCTGGCTCTGGGCGCCGATGTTCTGGTCCTGGCCGTGCTCGTCGACCGGCTGCAAAGTGATCTTCAGACGGGACGTAGTCCCGGCCGCGTAGCCAGCCTTGGCCTCTGCGCTCGCACTCCAGGGCAGAATGGACACCTTCGCACCAGCTTGGGCGTCCTTCTTGACGTCCACGGCAAACTCCATTTCCACTGGCCCGGTGCGGAACTGGATCTTGTGCCCGTGGCCATCGGTCATGGCCTGTTCCAACTCTGCCCGGATCGCGCTGATGGCCTCTGACAACCCCGCCCACGGCTCCTGCGACATGACCATTCCCCCTGATCTCTGAAGCGACGTCAGATGAGCAGAGTATCGACCACCGATCGGAGATATGCCCCAGAAGCGCGATCTGCCCCCGCAGGAGACAGCAGACGACCGGCCCGCCGGCACTGCGATGCCACGGCGCGAGACACCGGAGAAGATCCCGCAGGACCGGCGCCTGCCCCGAGCACACCGGTCTGTCACCGCGCTCCATGAGCGTCGGTCAAGTCCTGCCCATACAGCGATACAGCTACCCGCAGGAGCTGGGCAACATCAACATGCGTACCTGCGAGGCGCCCCAGAAAACGATCACTGGTTGGGGCAAGGAAGCAGTTCGTGCACTTGTCGCACAGAAGAGTGTCGCAATCCGCGCAACAACAAATTACCCGCCTGCCCTCAGCATCGCAGACCGCCCCTCGGGGGATACTCAACCGTAAAGCCTCAACCTAATTACGCCTCAGGACGAAAAGGACAGGTGGTATGCATGCGCCAGGGCGCTCGTGAAGTGATGTTCACACGCCAAGGAATCGGTGCAATAGCTTCGGCATCATTGGCATCATTTGGATTGCTCAGCGCAGCCTTCCAGGTCGCCCTCGCCCTATGGCCAAGCTTGACAGGTTTCGATATATGGATCCTGACCTCTTTGGCCACGTGTTGCCTTTTTGCCGGAGTCTGGCACTCTTGGCCTAAGTTTGAGACCAACCACAATTACACGTACCCGGATTTCACAATCCAAATCAAGTGCGGCGACATATTGAATGAGTCGGGAAATGTGATCGTTGGATTCACGGACACTTTCGACACCGACCTTGCAGATGGCGCCATAATAAACCCCCGGAGCGTACAGGGGCAACTTCAAGAGAGGCACTTCCATCGATCCACTGATGAACTTGACGCCGCTATTGAAACTCAGCTTTCCAGCATTGACCCGATTCGCGAAGAGAGTGTCGAGAACAAGCAAAGAGGAAAGCGAAATAGATATCCCATCGGAACGACAATCGTGCTCAGGATTTCACAGATTCGATTTTACGCCGTTGCATACGGGTACATGAGAAATGACCTACGAGTTAGATGCTCCGTTGATGCACTATGGAAGAGCCTTACGTCCGCTTGGGATTCCGTGAGAATCCACGGCGGCCTTGAGCCGGTATCCATTCCCATCATTGGGTCAGAGTTGGCGCGTGTGGGGGCACTAGATCGAACTAGCCTGATAAAGATGATCGCACTCTCATTCGTCGCCTCCTCCCGCGAGGAAATCGTTTCTCGCCAGTTGACTATCATTGTCCATCCGAAAGACAGAAACTCCGTAAACATGGTGGACGTGGAAAGGTTCTTGCGAACACTCTGACATTACAGGGCAACGATATCTTGCGATCTCTGCGAGCCTTTCACGTCACCCACTATTTCAATTTCAACGGAAGATCAGATAAAGATCGCCATCGGCAAGATCTGGACCGCGGGATACTTCACAACTGGCTCGCTAGACTGGAGGGTAAACCCTGGAATATTGGCGATCGTGTCAGTCACGGAGTCTGACGCGTCACCCATCTTCCCTACGACAGTTCGCCGCGAAAGATTGATAGACTCACCCTCAAGCAGAACTCGCGTCACCTTGCCCAGCACAACAAAATCTCCGGAACTAAGCCTCTCGGCAACAGCCGCGTCATAATATTCAGAAGATACAGTTAGAACAGCCTTGACGCCCGACGCAGTTTCGAGCACAACATCATGAATCGGCGAGGACTCCAACTCCTCCTTCATCCTCTTCAGAAACCTCATCTCGATACTCTTTTCAAATTCACTAAACTGCTCCCCAATTTCGGCGTAAGGGTGAGCGCCCTGCTGGTCGGCCAGTTCACGATTCTGGGGGTTACCCGACTTGCGGTTCGCAGATTTCTGCGAACGCTTTTCCTCAATATCGCGCGAAATCTCCCCCCATGTATGACAGCGCCTGAGTGAAGATAGCCAGCATTTCCTCAAGCGGATTTCCGGTGTAACGACCTGAAAGTCGGACGAACGCCCCAGATTTGACCGTGGCTAGCTGGCCTTGATCTTCGAGAGTCAGAATTGCGTCATCTTGATGCAAGTACCCGTACAGGGCGTTGAACAGGCTGGCCGCAGTGTGATGGCGTGCCACTTTTGTTTCAGAGTTTTCACCAAGAGGATGACTGTTTTCCGAGGTAAGGGCGGCCTCAGTGCCCAGGAGCGCGCCCAGAGAAGGGAGCTTCACATAATTATCGTTGCTATTCGCTTTACCTGCCCGAAGCTTCTCCCTCTGAAGGGTCTCCTCGCTGGAGAGATACACCCCACCTTCGAGATACGCAAGAAAGCTGACCATCATTTGCACGTCGAGGTATAGGGGGTGCGCAAGCTCGTAGCTAGTCATGGCACCAGGCATAGCACATCGCCTCTGCGAAACGTGACCGTTCCAGTTTGCGTAACCCGTACGAGGGCAAGCGGGCATGCACGCCAGGATCACATACCGCACATACGTTGCGTTCCTCCACAAAACGATGCTGGATGCTACTCGACCACCGGTAATGGTGCTGGCTTTCTTGCTCATGGCCGACGGTAACCACAGGGAGCCAGGGCCCGGTTCACTGGAGAGGACTCTCTGCGTACCGGTGATTCACGTTAGTCTGCCTCCATGGCCCTGCAAACGATCACGTTGAGCGTCCTGATTGCTTCTCCGAGCGACACCGCGCCCGAGAGGAACGCAGTGGAAGATGTCATCCGTAGCTGGAACAGTGACCACACACTGCGGCGAAAAATTCACTTGCTACCTCTGCGATGGGAGCTGGGATCCGTTCCGATGATGGGCCCCAGAGATGCCCAGCAAGAGATTAATCATCAGTTCGCTGACGCAGCGGATATCGTCATTGCTGTATTCAACAGCCGACTTGGAAAGGCGACCAGACGTGCTGTCTCCGGTACGGCCGAGGAAATCCTTCGGGCTCACGACCGAGGAGCAGCAGTACATGTGTTCTTCTCCGAAGGCGACTTGTCACGTGACCACGATCCGGAACAACTCGCAGCACTGAACGAGTTCCGTAGCGAACTCCAGGAGAGCAACCTCACAGGTAGTTACCTCTCGACAGACGATCTAGTCACTAAAATCCGGAGGTGCCTGGAGCGTGATGCCTACGATCTTGGAGATCTGAGCAGCGACGATGCTAGTACTCCCGAATCGGTCTCCGGCGCTATTTTGCGATCTACCTATCTCTACGATCGAGAGTCCTCAACGGATAGCCGAGGACGCGTAAAACAAAAGTCCGTGAATCACCGCCTACGTGTAGAGAATCTTGGAAACCGGGCGGCAGAGGAAGTCACCCTGGATATTCGTAGTGACGATGAGGGAATGGCGCCAATTTTCTTCGGTGAAACGACCGCCAAGCGCATCGTTCCACGCTCTTATGTTGATTTTCCAGTAGGCATTCACGACGGAGTCGCCTGGCAGGGGACCGTGATCCACAAGTGGATCGAGGAAGGCGAGCCGCACTCGGAGGAACAAACAATTTCGTGGACCTGAAAAAACCCGTCGGCGACCCACCTGAGCGTGACGTCCCACACCGACGAATGCGCTGTCGGTAGGAAGGCTCGGCACAGACATCTCGTCTTGTTCACCTGCGGGTGGGTACCGTCAACGTCGTGTCTGGCGTGCGCGGGGTTGGTCACCCTGTAGGCGTGCGCCGGTTGATCGCGCGCGACTAGGGGAGCTGGTACGGGCATGGCGGTTGACGCTGCTCGATCGGAAGAGGGGTTCACGTCGGCGGCTGCAGGGCGGGTGATGGTGGCCGCGTGCCGGGCGGTGGGGCTCGACGACAGAGGCGCGGAGTTGATCCGGCTCGGGGAGAACGCGTTGTTCCGGCTGGCTTCGGCGCCGGTGATCGTGCGCGTGGCCCGTGCGGCGGAGTGGCTGACCACAGCGCGCAAAGAGGTGGCTGTCTCGCGGTGGCTGGCAGAAGAGGGGTTTCCCGCTGCTCGTGTCGTCGAAGATCTTGATCAGGCGATCTTGATCGACGGTCACCCGGTGACGTTCTGGCACCTGATCGTTGAAGGGGACCGGAAGGCGTCGTACGGGGAGTTGGGGGCTGTGCTGCGGGATCTGCACGCCTTGACCGTGCCGGACGGTCTTGAGCTGCCCTCGTTCGATCCCTTCGACAAGCAACAGCTACGGCTCGACCGGGCGGTCATCCCCGAGGACGACAAGGCGTTTCTACGGAAGCGGTGGCACGAACTTCGTGACAGGTACGCCGAGTTGCGGTTCGAGACGCCCAAGGGCCCGGTCCACGGTGACGCGCACGTGCAGAACCTCATGGTTGATGATCAGGGACAGGTGGTCCTGATCGACTTCGAAGCCTTCTGCTTCGATCACCCGGAGTGGGATCTCATGGTCACCGCCACTGAGCACCACAGTCTTGGATGGCAGACCGATCAGCAATACGCCGACTTCGTGGCAGCGTACGGGCGGGACCTGTACGACTGGCCGGGGTACGAGACGCTGCGCGGGCTGCAAGAGTTCGGCATGACGACGTGGCTCATGCAGAACATTCATGAGGATGCGGAGACGGCGGCCGAGTATCGCCGGCGCATCGCTGGTCTGCGGAATGATGATGCGCCGCGCGACTGGAAGCCCTGGTAGCGGCTACTCGTCATCCTCGTCGAGTCGGTTGAGGACGTCGTGGACCTTCTCGTTGAAGGCGGTCACGGTGGGGTTCGTCGCGTGCACGCTGACTTCGTTCTGGAAGTCGGTCACGTAGCGCTGGAAGCGGGTTGACTGGAGGGAATCGCCGCCGTCGACTGCGAGGCTCGCGGTGGTCACGGCGGCTTCCAGCTCTCCGTTGAGTAGCTGGCTCTGGGCGAGCACCATGCGGCAGAAGCCCAGGGTGCGGGCGTATTTCGGGTCGGTGCTGTCCACGGCGCGTTGGGCCTGCTCGACAGCTTCGCGGCGCATCTTGAGGTCTCGGAAGCAGTGGCAGAGTTCGCCCATGAGTTCTGCTTCGTCGAAGTAGTCGAGCCATGCGGGGTCTTCGGCGGTGTCGGCGCGTCCGAAGTGGTGCTCTGCCTCCTTCATCGCGCGGGCTGCTGCGATGCCGTCGCCCGCGTTGGACAGGGCGCGGGCTTCCATGGCCGAGTAGTTGGCAAGGGCTCTTGGGGTGGCTCGGCCTTTGGCGCCCTCGACGGCGGCGCGGGCGAGTTGGATGGCCTGGGCGTGGTTGCCGAGGTAGTTCGCCTGGTGGCTGAGGTTGCCGAGGATGCGGGCGCCGAACATGCGGTCGTCGATGACCTGGGACAGGCGCAGGGTTGAGGTCAGGTAGCGGTGGGCGAGCCGTTGGTTTCCGACGTCGTAGGCGGTCCATGCGAGCAACTGGGAGATCTCGGCGGCGGCGCCGAATAACGCGGTGCCCACCTTCTCGCTGTAGCTCGTGTCCAGCAGGGGCAACACGTCTTCGCGGAAGTAGTGGCGCAGTGCCTTGTGGCCGTGGCCTCCGCCGTACTTGAAGTCGAGTTGCATGAACAGGCCCGCTGCTTCCTTGATCGCGCGTACGTCGCGCATGCCCACTCTGCGGTGAGCGGGTCTGTCGGCCTGGATGCCGTCGGGGCGCGTGATCATCCATGACAGGACGACGGAGCTGATGTCGGCGTCTGCGACCGCGAGTTGGTCCGAAGCAGGGGCGTCGGCGTGCTCTCGGGTGAGTCCGTCGAGCATGGACAGGGCGTCGGGAATGGTGTTCGGGTAGCCGACCGGTTGAGGCGTGGCGGGCTGTGAGAGATCGACGAAGCCGAGATCGGTGGGCGTGATGCGGCGGCCCAGCTTGGCGCCCAGGACGTCCGCCATGACCGCTGCCGCTTGAGGCCGGATGCCAGTTCCGTTCCGCCATCGCTGCACGGAGATGTGGGTCGTGCCGAGATCAAGGCCTCGCTGTGCGGCGGTCTCCTGCATGCGCTTGGCAAGGCCCTTGTTCGAGACCTTGGCCTCTTCCATGATCGCGATCAGTTTCGCGTTCGGCTCTCGGCTCATGCTCCCCTGCCCACCCGAGCATTACGGCGAGTGTCCATCGTGTCACAGCGGTCTCGTCTAGGGGGTTCATTACTGAACCCCCTTTCCGTTTGCCGGTGTTCACGTGAACCCCCTGGTGAACGCTCCCGACTGCGGGCGCCGCGTCGTTCACTGGTCGGCACATACAACCGGGCCAGAGAGCCCGTCGGTGCTCGGGAGGGAACGCGGTGGAAACACAGCAGAGCAAACACCCGGTGAATGCCTCGGTGGAGCCTCCTCCGCGCCGCCGCTCGGCGCACGACCCGTCGACCGGACACTTCCGGGCGCTGACGCTCTTCGCCGAGTCGCCGGACTGCGTCAAGGCCGCGCGGGACCTGGTTCGTTCGTATCTCCAGACCTGGCATCTGCCGCACGCGGTGGACGACGCGGTGCTCATCGTGTCGGAGCTGGTGGGCAACGTCGTGCATCACGCGGTGCCGGACAACCGCCTTGCGTTGCCGGGTGCGGCGCGGCGCATCGACGTGTCGCTGATGACGTATCCGGAGTTGCTGGTCGTCGGCGTCGGGGACGAGGACTCGACGCCTCCTGAGCTGGCGGCGGGTGAGTTCATCTCGCCGGAGCTGGCGGGCGACTTCTCGGAAGCGCTGTTGCCGGATCGAGGTCGTGGGCTGCTGATCGTTCAGCGGCTGGCCGATGCGGTGTGGTGGTCGCCGGGGAGCAAGGGCGGCAAGCAGGTGTGGGCTCGTCTGGATCTTGACCGGCTCTGGCTGGAGCGGTGGGGCTAACGAGCCCCGGGTCACTGTGCCGCTCGGCTCCCTCGCGATCGGGAGCGGAGAGTGACCCGGAAACAGGCCGGGCCTGACCCGCCCGGCCGAAGGGGCGCGGTTCCTTGCAACACCTCGGGGGCTCCCCTCCCGTGAAGGGGCCGCGCCTCACAACCACACACCGAGACCGGGCCACCCCGTCAGCCGTGGAAAGCGAAGGGTGGCCCGGCAGGGGACGCGACGGTCCCCGGTGCCTGATGGTACCGGGGCCGTCGCGTTGCGTCGCTACTGGCCCTGAAATCACGGAAGTTGACGATCCGTTAAATCGGAATGGGCTGAGGTGGACGCCGTGGCTGGCGCGGGTGAGGACTGGCTGAGCAATGGACTCGACGGCATCGCGGGCATGGATTCCGGTCTGTGGGTCCCCGGTGTCGACTACGTGGCGGGGTGGCGGGTCGCGCGGGAGGCTGCCGACCGGCTGAACCGGGCGTTGCTCGGTGCCGGGTTCGAGCTGTCCGACGTGCGGGCGGTCGCCTCGACGAACGAGGACGGGCGCGGGGTCGTGCGCCTGGCGGGTCGGCCTGACACCGTGGACCGGCTTGCCGGGCTTCTGGAGGTGCTCGGCGGTGGCGACGGCGGTGCGCGGTGAGGGATGTTTCCGCTGGTGAGTGGTGCACGTGGGCACGTCGTCGGCCGGTGAGACTTTGGGCGGGAGCTGCCATGGGGCGAGTGGACAGGGGGCCTTACGCTCGCCCGGCGAATCGGGCAGGTACTGGACCTGCCCGTGGTTGTGCCCGATGGGCCCCCTGTTCTTCGAGGCTCGCCCCATGGTGGCTGCCTAAAGTCTCACCGGCCGGCGACCCCCGGCCCCATGGGCTCCGGCCCTCGGCGGTCGGTCGTCGCCTCGATGCCTCGGGCGTGCTGCGGTGGGGGCGCCTGGCGTCCGGCCGGGACCGGCGGTCACGCCGCATGCCCGGCCGGGGCGGCCGGGCGTCCCGGCGCGCCGCAGGCGCGCCCTTGAGGAAGTGAAGGCTGTTTCGACCGATGCGGGTTGCCGGTCAGGTTCGGGTGCGTCGGGCGGGCTGTTTGTCGGCGGTGATCCGGTAGGCGAGTTCGGCGCGGTCGGCTCCGGCGCGGAGTTCTTCGAGGAACAGCGGGCGGTCGTCGGTGTCGTGGGTGACGCGGGAGATGTGCAGGATCGGGGTCGCGTCGGGGAGCTGGAGCGTGGTGCGCTCGTCGGGCAGGGGCATGCGGGCGCGTACGGTCTCCGACCACATGAGCTTGTGGCCGGCCTCGGTGAGCAGCCGGTAGAACGCTGCCGGGCGCTTGCACGGCTCCTCCCCCAGTGCCGGGACGGCGTCGGCCACAGCGAACGGGATCAACGTGCGGTGCATCGCGCGCGTGCCCGTGCTCGGGTCGAACAGCAGCCGGTCGCACCCGAACAGGGCTTCTTCCTCGTCGAGTCGGAGGAGTCGGCCGGTGGTCTTCGTGGTGCGGGTGCGGTAGCTGGTGGGCTCTTCGCTCTCCTGCCACACGTCACCGCCGGGCATGACGAACTTTCCGTCGGCGGTGCGGCTGATGCGGCGCTCGATCGTCAGCGACGGCTGACCGCCGGAGCGCACGAAACTGCCCTTGCCGTGGCGCACATCGATCAGCCCCTCCGCGCGCAGTGCGGCGATCGCGTTGCGGACGGTGGGGCGGGAGACGGCGTAGCGGGTCATGAGCTGGGCTTCGGACGGCAACAGGGAGTCGGGTTCGAACTCGCCCGACAGGATCGCTTCGCGGATGGCAGCGGCCACCTGCTGGTAGAGGGCTCCGGGGCGCTGGATCTCCGACATCTGGGCATCTCCGACGGGTCGGTGTCATAAGCACGTCGCATGAGCGGCGTCACTCGTCAGCATAAGTAGTTGCGCACTCGCCGTACAGCACTCCACACTCATCACTCGTTAGGACAAGTGACGTCAGTATCAGACTGGCGTCGTGAACGGCCAGGGAGGCCACAGATCATGCAGTCCATTCCCGTGGACACGGCACGGCTCGGCGTACTGCGGTGCGCCATCGCGCCGGAAGTGAAGTTCAGCAACACCGAGACACAGGAGGTGAAGAAGGACCGGGACGGCAACCCCGTCTACACCGTCGCCGTCACCGTGCGGCAGGACCGGCGGCGGATCTCCGTCATCGAGATCGCCGTCAGCGGCGAACCCACCGGGATCGAGGAAGGACAGATCGTCAAGGTCACCGGACTGACCGCCTTCGCCTGGTCGATGGGCGACCGCCACGGCGTCAGCTTCCGCGCGGACGCCATCACCCCCATCCCCACCACCCCGACCACTCCCACGACCGGGACGGCGGCGCAGCGCAAGGGCGGTGAGGCGTGATGGAGCCCTACGTCATCGCCCTCGCCCTGGCCGTGCTCGCCTGGCTGCTCGTCGTCGGCGACCTGGTGCGCCGCCACCGCCCCCTGTGGCACTGGTACCTCGCCGGCTACCCGGCCACCGCATGGCGGGTTGCCTCGACCTGGCGGCGGGTGACCATGCTCAATGACCTCGCCGTCTCCCGGCTCCCGGCGCGTACCCTCGTCGGTCACCTGCTGGTCAAGGGCGATCCGGTACGTCCGGTGGCACCGCGCCGCTCCTTCCCGCGCGCCACCCCCATGGGGCTGTCGGTGCTGGTGCGGCTGCATGCGGGGCAGACCCCGGCGGCGTATCTGAAGGCGGCGGACGCTTTCGTGCACGCGTGGAAGGTGCACGCGGTACGGGTCACCTCCCCCGAACGCGGCCTCGTCCAGTTGACCGCGATGGCCCACGACCCGCTTCAGCACCCCGGCCGGGCCACCGCCCCGGCTCCGGCCGAACCGCTCTGCGCCCTCATCGGCGCACTGGAGACCGGCGGAGCGTGGCTGATGAACCTGCGCACGGTGCCGCACTGGCTCATCGTCGGCGCCACCCGCTCCGGCAAGTCCACCCTCCTCGCCCGGCTCATCACCCAACTCGCCTCACAACGCGTCGCGCTGGTCGGCGTCGACTGCAAGGGCGGCATGGAACTGGGCCTGTTCGCCGACCGGTTGAGCGCGCTGGCGACCTCCCGCAGGGAAGCGGTCGCCGTGCTCTCCGCCCTGGCCGTCGACATGCAGGACCGCATGAGCACCTGCCGGGCGGCCGGGGTCCGCTCCATCTGGGAACTCCCGGACAAGCTTCGCCCCGTCCCGGTCGTCGTCCTGGTCGACGAGATCGCGGAACTGTACCTGTCCGACGGCACCCGCGAAAGCAAGGCAGAGGCAGAGCAGTGCTCCACGCTCCTGCTGCGCCTGGCCCAGCTCGGCGCCGCCCTCGGCATCCATCTCGTCGTGGCCGGCCAACGCGTCGGCTCCGACCTCGGCCCCGGCGTCACCGCCCTGCGCGCCCAGCTCGGCGGCCGCATCTGCCACCGCGTCAACGACCCCGGCACCGCCGAAATGGCCCTCGGCGACCTCAACAAGGACGCCACCGCCGTCGCTCAGTCGATCACGGCGGAGGAACGCGGCGTGGCCGTCTGCACCGGCCCCGACGGCGGATGGAACCGCGCCCGCTCCCACCTCACCACCACCGAAGAAGCCATGGCCACCGCCCGGAAACACGCCGCCCTGACCCCGGAACTGCCCACCCTCGACCACGCCTTAGCCGCCCTGGAAGGAGACGACAAGTGATCAGCATCGGTACGGCGTTCACGTTCGCGGTGATCTTCGGAATCATCACCATCCTCCTCGTCCGCTCCCGCGACGTCCGCGCCTGGGAAGCGGTCTGCGTCGGCCTCTTCGGCCTCTACCTCGGCCAGACCCCCGTCATCCACACCGTGCACGGGCTCGTGACCTGGCTCATCACCGGCTTCTCCCATACCTGAGCAGAGCAGAGAGGACACCCCCAGCTATGCCCATGCCTCGCGTGAGGTGCCCGTACTGCAAGGGCGACGGCGCCCGTAGGACCTGGACCGGCCGCATCCGGCGCTGCCGCGTCTGCCGGGGCACCGGCACCATCCGCTGAACCCCCGCTCCACCCACCCGACCCACACAAGGGAGTGATCCCCATGACCCACAACACCCCACCCCACCTCACCAATGCCGCCACGGCGGCCCACCCCGAAAGGGCCCCACCATCACCCCGCACGACACCCCGGCAGACAGGCGCGCCGCCCTCGACCGCGCGGCGCGCCTGCGCCAACTCCCCGAAACCGACCGCGACACCATCCACCTCGCCCAAGACCCACAATTCGCCCGCTGGCTGGAACAGATCACCGCCACCGGCGGCTGCGCCCACCCCGTCCACCTCTCCGGCTCCACCACCACCCTGGACGCCACCACCGGCGAAATCCTCCACCACTACGACACCCGACATGAGCCCGGCGAACGCCTCCTCGTCCGCTGCCGCAACCGCCGCGCAACCGTCTGCGCCCCCTGCTCCCGCCTCCACGCCGGAGACACCTTCCACCTCGTCCGCGCGGGCCTCCTCGGCGGCAAGAACATCCCCGCGACAGTCCGCCACCGGCCCCGGTTGTTCGTCACACTGACCGCTCCGTCCTTCGGCGCCGTGCACCGAGCCGTGGACGACCTCTGCCGACCCCGCCGCGACGGCGGGACCTGCGGGCACGGGCGCCCCCTCGGCTGCGCCACCGTCCACACCCCGGACGCACCGCTCGTCGGCCAACCCCTCTGCCCCGACTGCTACGACTACACCGGCCACGTCATCTGGCACGCCCACGCCTCCAAGCTGTGGGACCGCTTCGTCATCGACGTCCGGCGGCGCCTCGCCACCTCGGCCGGCCTCGTACAGTCCCGCTTCGCCGAACACGCCCGACTGTCCTTCGCCCGCGTCGCCGAGTACCAGAAACGGGCGGCCGTCCACATCCACGCCGTCGTCCGCCTCGACGGCCCGAACGGTCCCGGTGACGAACCCCCGGCCTGGGGCACTGCCGAACTCCTCACCGACGCCGTACGTGCCTCCGCCCGACGCGTGCGAGTCCATACGCCCTACACACCCGCCATTGGCGAAATGACCCTCCGCTGGGGCTCCCAGGTCGACACTCGGCCCCTGAGCGTCAGCGGCGACAGCCCCGATGACGATGCCGTGGCCGCGTACGTCGCCAAGTACGTGACCAAGGGAGCAAGCGAAACCGGCGCGGGACTCGACCACCCGCTCACCACCCGCGACGCCATCGACTCAGCTCCCGTCAGCGCACACGTCCGCGCCCTGATGCGTACCTGCTGGCGCCTCGGCGGCCTCCCCGAGTACGCACCCCTCCGTCTCCGAGCCTGGACACACACTCTCGGATACCGCGGCCACATCCTCACCAAATCCCGTGCCTACTCGACCACTTACGCAGCACTCCGCGCCGAACGCGCCCACCACCTCGGCCACACCACGCTCCGCGACACGGTCGCCGAACGGAACTGGCGTTACGTCGGCTCTGGCCACACCCCCGGCGCCGCCCTCATCGCCGCCGGGATCGCCGAAGACCTCGCCACGAACCGCGAGATCGCGCGCGAAGAGCGCGAGGCGCCCCGGTGACGAGACGCCACAACGAGCAGTGGAATCGGGCTGTCGAACGCCAAGCGGCCAAGTTCCCCACACGCTTGGGGCCGAAGAGTGCTGCACGCCTCGCTCGGCTGCTCGGACCTGCACGCAAGGAATCCTGAAGAGCGTCCCGAAGTGCCGTGTCAGCCGATCGGGTGTACCAAAGTTGTAGGCACGTCAAGGGAGCATGACCATGCAACGCAGGCTCATTGCAGCGACTTTTGTAGCGGCCTTAGTGACGGTAAGCGGTGGAACGCTCGCGGGCTGTAGCTCCGACCAGGACGGTGATTCAAGTCCTGCCCCAACTGGTACGACAACGACCGAGAACCAGCAGGCCGATCAAGGGGAATCACCCCAAGGTGGCCGTGAGGAATCCGAAGGCAGTGAACGCAAAGACCTGATCAGCTTCAAGGTCGATGACCGTTCCCAAGCGGGTGTCACGTTCATCTGGGTGACGTGGACGATCAAGAACAACAGCTCGGAGAAGTCCGACTACTCCTGGGAGTGGGAGGCGATCGACCCAAGTGGCAAGCGCGTAGCCAACTCCACCGAGCTCGTCACCAATGTCCAGCCTGGCCAGACGACAACGGGCGAGTCGCCAACAGTGCTGAAGGACGCCGACGTGAAGCTGAACATCACGGACTTCAACCGTACGAAGGCGTACTGATCGCGCTCCCCGTGCGTCGCGCAGATCCACTAGTCCAACGGGTTCGGCTCGATGTCCACCCGGTCCGTGTCGAACCCCCTGCCCCTCCGCGTCGGCGGCCGAACGATCACGGCGGCGAACAGGAACCGATAGATCGCGTTCATGCGCGCATAGTCCTCCGCCTCCTCCAGCCGCTTCCAGTTGGCCTCTGCGTCCGGTCCGGCGATTCCCTCCAGGACGGCGATGGGGCGCTTGACGGTCTTGCGCTGACGCTCCTTCATCCTCTTGAGGATGGGCGCGCGCATGGACTGGAAGTCGGCGGTCGTGAAGTCGTCGTCGTTGAGCCACAGTTCTTTCAGCTCCGACAGCTTCGCGCGGTCCTTCTCGTCCGCCACTACGTCAGCCTCGGGGCGGGTGGTGGCGGCGGGCTCGTAGCCGGAGGTGTCCAGCTTGGTCAGCACCTCGATCGCCACGTCCCGCACGAACTCTTCGAGGGGGCCGGCCGAGACGGAGCGGTTGCACTTCTGCGTGCCGGTCTCGTCGGCGCGGGTACACCGATAGTAGGCGTACCGTCCGCCGTTCGTCCCGGCCATCCGCGCGCCGCACGCGCACGTGGCGACTCCTCGGAGCAGATACCGGCGAGTCGGCCGCTTCTGAGTGTCCCGCTGCTGCTCCGCGCGGTACTCCCTGACCCGCTGTACCTCATCCCACTGGCCTCGGTCGATGATCGCGGGCCACGTGCCCACGCCCACCTCTTCACCCTGGTGGATACGCACGCCCGCAACGAAGTTGGACGACAGCAGATGACGGACATTCTCCGGCTGCCACGTCTTGCCCTTGGAGGTCGTCACTCCCCGCGCGGTCAGGTCCTGGGCGATGAGCTGCGGTGACTCGCCGTCCAGGTACCGCCGGAAGACCTCGCGGACGATCTCCGCCTCCTCCTCTATGATCGTCTGCCCGTTGCCGGTGTAGCCGTACGGACGATTCCCCACGTGCGGCCGGCCTTCGCGGGCCTTGTCCTTCAGGGCGTCCTTCAGGCGTCGCGACGTGTCGTCCGAAGAGCGGCACGCATGGGCCACCTCGATGCGCAGGATGAACCGGTCGTCGGGGTCCGAGAGATCGCGCCGGTTGGCCTCGCCGTGCAGAAGGACGCGCTTGTCGTCGGCAATGGAGAGAAGCTCTTCAAGATCCTTCGGCTGCCGCATCAGGCGGTCCGGGTGGTAGACGATGACGTGCCTGATCGCCCCCTCCCCCATCGCCTCCAACATCGCTTGCCACCCCGGCCTCTTCCGGTTCCGCTGCCACGCCGACCGGTTGTTGTCCACGTAGACGTGCGCTGGCTCGACACGGAGTTGCAGCCGCTCGGCGATCTCCCGGCAGATGCGTTCCTGCCGGTCCACCCCCGTCTGATCCTCGTCCCTGGTGTGGGAGATACGGCAGTAGATCGCTGCGGGCTCGCCCGGCGTGACGGCGGCCTTGGGTAACTTGGATCGGCTCATGACAAACACTGTATGAGCCGGATATGACATCGATCATCGTGGGCGCGGCGATCGGGGCGGTGTTCTTCAAGGAGCGGTTCGGTGCGCCCCGGCTCGTGGCGGCGGGGCTGCTGGTGGTGGGGATCGGGCTGATGCTGCGGGCCGGGTAGGCGCCGAGTAGGCCGAGGAGGCGGGACGGACAGCGCGCAGGCCGTGCATCCCCCGGCGGGGAGGAGCACTCTGGAAAGAGCGGTTCCGGAGGTGATCGTGATGATGAAGACCGCAGTCGGATGGCACATCGAGCTGGAGTTCCAGGAGGACGATCAGCGCACACGGGCGGCGGCCCTCGTACGGCTCCCCGACGGGAAGGAGGTACGGGCCAACGGCTACGCCAGCCGTCACCAGACCGACGCCAACCAGCCCCGGGTCGGCGAGGAGATAGCCGGGGCCAGGGCCCTGAACGAGCTCGCCATGAAGCTCCTCACCAAGGCCCACGACGAGATAGACCAGGCATCGGGCAGGACGTCCCACCCGATAGCGCTCTGAGCAGGCGACGACGCCCCACAGGCGTCGGCGGCCATGCGCCCCGCACCCCGGCCGACCCCCCACGGCCGGGGCCCCGGGTGCCCAACTGGCCTGGTTCCGTCCTGTGGTTGACTGACTCCGTGTTGCACGAGTCGGTCTTCCGGTCCGTGGACCTCCCGGTGGACGCCCGGTTCGAGGCCTGGGCGGAGCTGCTGCGGCGGACACACGCACCCATGGACCTGGTCCCCATCCCCCTGTCGACGGCCGACCGCGGCCACCACCCCGCCGCCGACTACCACGCGCACCAACGTCTGATCGCCCTCGGCGACGTGACTATCTGGCCCGCCACCTTCGACCCGATCGTCTTCCGCCGCACGCCGAGGATGGTGCGGCAGTCCGACCCGGAGACGTTCCATCTCTCCCTCCTCCTCCAGGGCGAGGGCGCCGCCAGCTGGGGCAGGCAGCAAACCGCGTACGAGGCGCAGGACTTCCACGTCAACTGCACCTCGATGGCGTACGACATCCTCACCGGCGCCGAACCGGTCACCACTGTCGGTGTCGAGATACCCCGCTCCCTCGTCGCCCTGCCCGCGCACAAGGCTGACCGGGTGGTCGGCAGCCGTCTGTCGGGGCGGGAGGGCGTCGGCGCGCTGCTCGCGCAGTTCCTGATGCGGCTGGCGGAGGACACGACCCCGTACGGGCCGGCCGACGCGCCCCGCCTCGGCACGGTCGTCGCCGATCTGGTCACCGCGCTCTTCGGCCACGTCGCCGACACGGAGCCGCGGCTGACGCCGGAGGCCCACCGGCGGACGCTGCTCCTGAACGTCAAGGTGTTCATACGGCGGCATCTGGCCGACCCCGACCTCACCCCGGCGGCCATCGCCTCCGCCCACCACATCTCACGCAGCTATCTGCACCGGCTCTTCCAGGCGGAGGGCCTGACCGTCGCGACGTACGTCCGCGACCAGCGGCTGCGGAACGCGTACCGCGATCTCACCGCCCCCGACCCCGGGCTGCGGGCCACACCGATCCACGTGATCGGGGCGCGGTGGGGGTTTCCGCGCGCGGCCGAGTTCAGCCGGGTGTTCCGTACGGCGTACGGGGTGCCGCCGAGTGAGCTGCGCAGCCGGGTGGCCGCGGAGGGGCCGTGAACAGTGGACTCGTTGCCAAGTGACCGTGGACCGTCCGCCAACGACATGCGGGGGAATCCGGCGCATCCTGGTGATCGCCGCCGCGGAGGGCGGCCGTCCGGATCACCGGGATCGGGCCAGGACACCACGGGGGAGCCCTGGGCCGCTCCGGCCGCTCACCGCGACGGCCGCGCTCCGCGGCGCCGCCGCGCCCGCCTGCCTGACACGTTCAGGCCTTCAGCGGCTGTCCCACACGTTCAGGCCTTCAGCGCCGCTCTCACCGCCGCCACCAGCGCCTGTGCCCTCGGGTCCGCCGTCACCGTCTTGCGGTAGCCGTTCGTGACGTAGCCGAAGGCGATGCCGGATTCCGGGTCGGCGAAGCCGAGCGGGCCGCCTCGGCCGGGGTGACCGAAGGAGGTCGGGCCCAGCAGCGGGGAGGCGGTGCCGTGGAGCATGTAGCCCAGTCCGAAGCGGGTGTTGATGACGAGGACACGGTCGGGGCCCGAGGACTCCTCGGCGCGGGCCGCGGCCAGGGTCGCCGGCCCGAACAGCCGTACGCCGTCGACCTCGCCGGCGAGCGCCGCGTAGAAGCGGGCCAGGCCGTCCGCCGTGGCGATGCCGTTGGTCGCCGGGAGCGCGGACGCGCGGTACGCGGGGTCGTTCTGGTCGGGGAACGGGGTGATCGCGGCGAAGGCGCGGCGCGTGAGGGAGTCGGGGTCGTCGTAGGCCTCGGTGACCGACCGCTTGGCGCGGACCCGGAGGCCGCCGGTGGGCTCGGGTGCCGACTCCAGGCGTCCCGCGCGGCCGATCCGGCCCGTCGCCGCCACCGAGTCCGGCAGGCCCAGCCACAGGTCCCCGGCCAGGCCCAGCGGGGCGGCGATGTCGGACGCGATCCACTCGCCGGTGCCCCGGCCGGTCACGCGCCGGACCAGTTCGTCGAGCAGCCAGCCGTAGGTGAGGGGGTGGTAGCCGTGGGCGGTGCCGGGCTCCCAGGCCGGGGTCTGCGCGGCGACGGCCTCCGGGCCCCGGCGCGGGTCCAGGGCCTCGGCGGGGGTGAGGGGGTGGTCGAGGACCGGGAGTCCGGCACGGTGGTTGAGCACGTGCCGCACCAGCACCCGGTCCTTGCCGTGCGTCTTGAACTCCGGCCAGTACCGGCCCACCGGCGCGTCGAGGTCCAGCTCCCCGCGCTCGGCCAGCAGCAGCGGTACGGCGGCGGCGACGCCCTTGGTCGCCGAGCGCATGATCTGCGCGGTGTCCCGCTGCCAGGGCTCGGTGCCGTCGACGTCCCGGGTGCCGGCCCACAGGTCGACGACCCTGCGCCCGTGCCGGTACACGACGACCGCCGCGCCCCGCTCGCCGAGCGCCTCGAAGTTGCGTACGAACGCGGTCCTGACCGGCTCGAAGCCCTCGGCGACCATGCCGTTCACGTCCACGTCGGCGCTCCCTGTCCGTTCACCCGCAGCACTCGCCACGACGACGGGTGCAACGTACACGCGCGGCCCCGGATTCCTCCGGCCGGGGGCCGGGCCCGCCGGGTCGGTCGCCTCAGCCCAGCACGATCGTGACGTCGATGTTGTCGCGGGTGGCGTTCGAGTACGGGCAGACCTGGTGGGCCGCGTCGACGAGCTTGGCCGCGATCTCCTGGTCGATGACCGGGAGGGAGACGCTGAGGGCGACGGCGAGGCCGTAGCCGCGCTGCCGGTTGGGGCCGATGCCGACCTTCGCGGCGACGGTGGAGCCGGTGAGGTCGTAGCCCGCGCGGCGGCCGACGAGGACCAGCGCGTTGTGGAAGCAGGAGCTGTACCCGGCGGCGAACAGCTGCTCGGGGTTGGTGCCGTTGCCGTCGCCGCCCATCGCCGGGGGCATCGCGACCTTGAGGTCGATCTGGCCGTCCTGACTGCTGATGTAGCCGTCCCGACCGCCGTGCGCGGTGGCCTCGGCGACGTACATGATCTTCGTCGGGCGGGTGTCGGAGCGGGTGTCGGGACGCGTATCGGAACGGGTCTCCACCGCGGTGTCGTCAGTCATTCCCTTGGCCTCCCCCGGGACGAGCGCGTGGCCTCCCCAGGACAGGCGCGCACGAATACATCGTGCACAAGGTACCGGTCGGTAGGGGACAGCGGTTACCGGGGGGTAGTAACCATGGGTAACACAAGGTCACCTTCGGCCGCGCTCAACGGCCCGCCGCCTTGGTCGCCCGCGCCGTCAGCTGCCACAGCTCCTCACGCAGCCGGGCCACCTCGGGGCCGTGCAGGCCGGTCGCGGCGGCGAGGGTGGCGGGGACGGCAGCCGCGCGGTCGCGGAGCTGTTCACCACGGCCGGTGAGGGCGATCCGCACCGAGCGTTCGTCGCGCGACGAACGCTCCCGGCGCAGCAGTCCGGCCGCCTCCAGCCGCTTCAGCAACGGCGAGACCGTGCCGTAGTCGAGCCGCAGGGTGCCCGCCAATTCCTTGACGCTGGTCTCGCCGTGCTCCCAGAGGGAGAGCATGACCAGGTACTGCGGGTAGGTCAGGCCGAGTTCGTCGAGCAGCGGGCGGTACGCGGCGGTGATCGCGCGCTGGGCCGCGTAGAGCGCGAAGCACAACTGCTCGTCCAGGAGCAGTGAGCCGTGCGGGGGCGCATCCGCTTGGTTCGTCACGGGGTCCATTGTCGCGGACGCCGTTTTCGTCCGCGGGTCCGGTGGGGGTTGCTCGCGCAGTTCCCCGCGCCCCCTGAAAAGCACGGGCTGCGCCCCGCGCTTTTCAGGCCCGCAGGGGCCTGGGCTTTTAGGGGCGCGGGGAACTGCGCGAGCAACCCCCACCGGACCCGCACCCGACGACGCACCCCGAACGGCCGGCCCCTATCCCACCCGCACCGATCGCGGATCGAACCCGAACGGCAGTTCCAGCCGATGCGCACGCATCAGCGCGTCGTCGACGAGGAGTTCGCCCGTCGGACCGTCCGCCGCGATCACCCCGTCGCTGAGGATCAGCGACCGCGGGCACAGTTCGAGCGCGTACGGCAGATCGTGCGTGACCATGAGGACCGTGACGTCCAACGACCGCAGGATGTCGGCCAGTTCGCGCCGCGACGCCGGGTCGAGGTTGGAGGACGGCTCGTCGAGGACGAGGATCTCCGGCTCCATGGCGAGCACCGTCGCCACGGCCACCCGCCGCCGCTGCCCGAAGGACAGGTGGTGCGGCGGCCGTTCCTTGAACTCCGCCATGCCGACCTGTTCGAGGGCCCGGTCCACCCGGGCCTCCAGCTCGGCCCCGGCCATGCCCGCCGCCGCCGGCCCGAAGGCCACGTCCTCCCGCACGGTCGGCATGAAGAGCTGGTCGTCGGGGTCCTGGAAGACGATGCCGACCTTCCGCCGGATCTCGGCCATGTGCCGCTTGCCGACGGGCATCCCGGCGACGGTCACCGTGCCCGCGCCCCCGGTGAGGATGCCGTTGAGATGCAGGACGAGGGTCGTCTTGCCGGCCCCGTTCGGCCCGAGCAGCGCGACGCGTTCGCCGCGTCCGACGGTGAAGTCGACCCCGAACAGGGCCTGGTGGCCGTCGGGGTAGGCGAAGGCGAGCCCGGCGACTTCGAGGGACGGGGGCACGGGGTTCTCGGACGCGGTCACAGGCTCCATCCCAGCAGACAGACGACGAGCGCGGCGACCGGGAGGGCGAAGGCGTACGACCACTGCGCCCGGGACGCGGTCACCTCGTCGATGACGGGCATGGTGCCCGCGTACCCCCGGCTGATCATGGCCAGATGGACCCGCTCGCCCCGCTCGTAGGAGCGGATGAACAGTGCCCCGGCCGTCTTGGCGAGCACCCCCCAGTGCCGTACGCCGCGCGCCTCGAACCCGCGTGACTCGCGCGCGATCCGCATGCGCCGCATCTCGTCGGTGATCACATCGCCGTAGCGGATCATGAAGGACGCGATCTGGACGAGCAGCGGCGGGAGTTTGAGGCGTTGCAGGCCGAGCAGCAGCTCGCGGAGTTCGGTGGTGGAGGCGAGGAGGACGGAGGCGGCGACGCCCAGCGTGCCCTTCGCGAGGACGTTCCAGGCGCCCCACAGTCCGCTGACGCTGAGCGACATCCCGAGGACCTCGACGCGTTCGCCCTGCGCCACGAACGGCATCAGCACGGCGAACGCGACGAACGGGACCTCGATCAGCAGCCGCCGGAGCAGGAACCCGGCGGGCACGCGGGCCACGTACGCGACCACGCCCAACAGCCCGGCGTACAGCCCGAACGCCCACACCGCCTCCCGCGGCGTCGACACCACGACGACCACGAAGGCGAAGACGGCCGCGAGTTTGGTGTGCGGCGGCAGGGCGTGCACGGGCGAGTGGGCGTGCCGGTAGAGCTTGTGGACGTGGCCGGCGCCCATGTCAGGCGTTCTCGGGCACGGAGGTCGGGGACGCGGCGTCGTCCTCGCCGGCGCGCCGCTTGCGTACGGCCCAGAAGATCCCCGTGCCGGCGACGACGGTGACGCCGACCCCGATCACGCCCGCGAGGCCACCGGCGAGACGGGCGTCGGTGAGGCCCTCGACGCCGTAGTCGGCGAGCGGGGAGTCGGCGGCGGCATGGTCCTCGACCTTGGCGTCGAAGCCCTTGTCGGCGGCGACCTTCTCCAGACCGTCGGGGTCGGCGGAGGCGTAGAAGCTGACGACTCCGGCGAGGAGGAGCGAGACGCCGAGGCCGGCGAGGATCACCTTGCGGGTCGAGCGGGCCGCGACGGACGCGGGCGCGGTGGCCGGCTGTGTGGCGGGGGCGGCGGCGGGGGCGTCCACCAGCTCGCCGTTCACCCGGAGCTTGAGCGGGGCGGTCAGGCCCCGGGCGCCGTGCACGAGGTCGGGGCGCACGGCGACGACCGCGCCGACCGTGGCGGCGGTGATCGCGGCCTCGCCGATGCCGATGAGCGTGTGGACGCCGACCATGGCGGTGAGGACCGAGCCGATCGGCACGTCCGTGGTGCCGCCGATCGCGTAGACGAGGGTGAAGGCGGCGGCCGAGGCGGGCACGGAGATCAGCGCGGCGGCGAAGGCGGAGGCGGTGATCGAGCGCCTCGTCCTGGGCAGGATCCTGACCAGCGCACGGAAGACGGCGTAACCGACGACGGAGGTGACCACCCCCATGATCGTGATGTTCACGCCGAGGGCGGTGAGACCGCCGTCCGCGAAGAGGATGCCCTGCATGAGGAGCACCACGGACACACAGAGGACCCCGGTATAGGGGCCCACGAGTATCGCGGCCAGGGCCCCGCCGAGCAGATGTCCGCTCGTCCCGGCCGCGACGGGGAAGTTCAGCATCTGCACGGCGAAGATGAACGCGGCGACGAGCCCGGCGAGGGGCGCCGTCCGCTCGTCCAGCTCGCGCCGGGCACCACGCAGACTCACGGCGACCGCACCGGCGGCGACGACTCCTGCGACCGCCGAGACGGGGGCGTTGATGAATCCGTCGGGGACATGCATACGAGGGCTCGCTCTCCTGGTAGGGGGCCGGGCCACCGAGTGGGGACGCGCTGGCTGGAACCTTACGATGATAGAGCCTTATTGCGACCTTCTTGCAAGAGCGCTGACCCACCTATTAGCCAAGGGGTCGCCGGACGCCGTGGCTCTCAGTGGCTCCCAGTGGCCCTCAGTGGCCCTTACAGCCGCCTTGCAGCGGCCTTCCAGGACTTCCGGGAGCGCGCGGCCGAAAATATGCGACATTGGAGAGGCAGTGGACAGCGGATTCACAGCTTCTGCTTGTGTCACTCAGCGTGAGGAGCCGTTCGATGTCCGTCACCGTCGAGCAGTACGCCCGGGCCCATGTCGTCACGGACTCCCCCGAGGACCGGGACACCGTGCCGGTCCTCCTCCGCTACGACCCCGACACCGACGCCTCCGCCGTACGCGTACGGCTCCCCGGCCCCGACGAGTGGTCCTTCCCCCGTGAGCTCCTCGAACGCGGTCTGCGCACCCCGACCACCTCGGGCCCCGTGAGCATCTGGCCCTGCGGCCGGGTCCAGGCCGTCATGGAGTTCCACTCCGCCACGGGGGTGGCGGTGATGCAGTTCGACACCAAGGCACTGATCCGCTTCCTGCGGCGGACGTACACGGCGACGCCGGTGCCGCACTGAGCGAAGCGTCCGGGGCGACCCCGGGGGTATGCATGACGGCGACCGACGCGGAGGCCCGGGTCGCCGGAGGCATGGGGGACACATGACAGCGCGGATGGACGACGCCACCGGTACGGGGATCACGCCGGCCGCCGGTGAGGGGCTCGCACCGCCGTACGCACTCGCCGCGCTGTGGGTGGTGCGGCACGGGCAGAGCACGGCGAACGTGGCGTACGACGAGGCCGAGCGGACGGGGTCGACGGCGCCCCTGCCGGGCCGCGGCGCGGACGTCCCCCTCTCCGACCTGGGCCGCGCGCAGGCCGTGGCGCTGGGTGGATGGCTGGCGGGTCTCACCGGTGCGCCGGAGCCGAACGGGACGGATGCGGTCGGCCCCGATGGGGTCGGCCCTGATCCTGCCGGCCCCGATTCCGTCGGCCCGGATCCCGTCGGCCCGGATCCCGTCGGCCCGGATCTGGTGGTGTGTTCGCCGTACGTGCGGGCGCGGCAGACGTGGGAGGTGATGGCGGGGCATCCCGGTGCGGTCCCGCCCCCGCTGCTGGTCGACGAGCGGCTGCGGGACCGGGAGATGGGGATGTTCGAGATGCACCCGCCGGCCGCGTTGCGGGCCCGCGCGCCCGAGGAGGCGGCGCGGCGGGCCCGGACCGGCGAGTGGTTCTACCGTCCGCCGGGCGGCGAGGCGCTGGCCGATGTGGTGCTGCGGGTACGGGACTTCGTGGGCGAGCTGGACCGGGTCACCCCCGGCCGCCGTGTCCTCCTGATCGCCCACGACGCGATCGCCGTCGCCGTACGCCTCGTGTGCGCGGGGCTCGGCGCGACGGCCCCCGACCGGCTGCCGCCCGTCCCCAACGCCTCGGTCTCGCGGTGGGAGAACGACGGGCGGCGGCTGCGGCTGGCGCGGTGGGGCGACACGACGCACCTCGCCCCACCGTCACCGGCCGACTCCCCGGCTACACCGCCACGGTGAGCGTGGCCGTGTACCCCTTGTCGGTGCTGCCCTCGACAGCGGCGAGCTGCTGGTCGTAGCCGTCCCTGAAGATCATGTCGGTCTCCAGGGAGAGTTCGCCCAGGTTATGGACGCTGTCGCCGTAGCCGTCCGTCGCGTACACGGTGTCGCAGACGTCCTTGGGGAAGGCGAGCTGCGAGGTGACGGCGATGTCCCGGGTGGCGGTGGCGTCGTCGAGGCTGTCGTAGACCTCGAAGTGGATGTGTGGCCAGCGGCCGGGGTAGCAGCCGGGGAAGATCGAGGTGAAGGTGAGCCGGCCCTCGGCGTCGGTCTCCTGGACGCCGCGCAGGTAGTTCTCCTCGGTGACGCCGTCGGAGTAGAGGGAGTACCTGCCCTCCCGGTCGCAGTGCCACAGGTAGACGGCCGCGCCCTTCTTCGGGGCGTCACAGCCGGAGGCCTGGTCGACGACCGTCAGCGTGATCGTCAGCGGGATGCCTTCGGCGACTCCGCTGGACGAGCCGAAGCTCTTGGTGAGGTCGCGCCGGACGATCCCGCTGTCCTCGAGGACATTCGGGCCGTTGGAGCCGTCACCGGGGTACGGGCCCGCCGTCTCGCTGGGGATGACCTCGCAGTCGGCGCCGGAGGTGCCGGACGACGAGGACGACGGCGAGGACGAGCCGGAGGAGGCCGGGTCCGAGGCGGAGCCGCCGGAGTCGTCCGAGGAACAGGCCGCGACCAGCGGGACCATGCTCGCGCCGGCCAGCATTCTGATCATGCGACGGCGGGCGAACACGGGCAGGTCGTACGAGAGCCCTCTGTCGAACTCGTCGTTGTGGTGGTGCCCGTGCCCGTGGCCGTGCGTCTGACCGCCGCCGCTCTTGGGTGCTGTGCTCATCTACGGAACCGCGCTTTCCGAATGTTCCCGTCATGGAATGCGCGTGATGCTATGAGCACTTCCTGTGTGATTCCCAGGCCTTCCCCATGACGCGGGCGTCGGAGCGCGTCACGCGGGCGTCGGAGCGCGTCACCCGTGCGGCCGCGCGTCACAGCGCCACCGCCGACAGCATCACGAGCGCGAACAGCACGACGGGCGTCACGATCATCGTGGCCAGGTGGACGAGCCACGTCCGCGTCATCCGCAACACCGGGAACAGGACCAGCCCGCCCAGGAGCCAGCCCCCGTAGATCCGGCCCGCGAGCTGCCCGGCCTCGGACTCCTCGGCCCGGGTGGTGGGCTCCACGAACAGCGCGCCGATGGCCACCAGAAGCAACACACAGCACAGCACCACGTTCCAGGCGCCGATCCCGACGGCGACTCGCCGGTCCGCACGGCCCCGTGACCGGACTACGAAAACGCTCACGCTCTCCCCACCACTGGCTCGACTTCCACCCCTGCCTCCCTGGTCGCAAGCCGCTCCCTCAACCTCCTCGTCGTCGGCGACGCTCCTTGACGAGGTGCACGGCCCAGCCGCCGACCACGAGGAACCCGGCGCAGACCGCGCACTGGACCCAGGTGAGGGGCGGGTTCCGCAGCCGGCCGACGAGCCACATCAGCACGAGGCAGACGGTCCAGTGGCTGAGCCAGAGCAGGCCCTCCAGCCAGACCGGCAGGCTGTACTCGTCCCGGACGAGCGGCCGGGGAGCGTCCCAGCGGAAGCCTCCGGCACGGACGTAGTGAGCCTGGCGGCGGCGTTCGACGCGGCAGAAGAGCCAGATGAACAGGCCTCCGCACAGACCGACCGCCACCGCCCTCAGCAGCCGCGCCGGATCGTGGAACGCGGCGAGCGCCCACCCGGCCAGGCCGCCCAGCAGCACGCCGAAGACCACTCCGGCCGCCACCGGATGCCGGGCCAGGAACACCTGCGCCCTCGGGGGCGGCTCCGCCCCACCGTGGCGCCGGTCGAACCTCAGGAACGCCCGCCGCAGCCTCTCCGACCATCCCGCCACCCCCGCCCCACCCCTTCGTGCTCCGCCGGCAGTCACTGTCGTGGGCTGGCGTCGCGTGATCAGCTTGGCGGGTGGAGACCATCATCGCCAGTGCCATAGCCGTGCTCGGGACCCTGCTCGGGTCGGGGCTGACGCTCGCCTATCAACAGCGCGCCACGGACCGGACCCACGAGTTCACCCGTCGCGAGAAGCTCCGTCAGGAACGTCTCGACGCCTACTCCGTGTACGCCGGCGCGCTGATCAACTACCGCCGCGCCCTGGTCCACCTGTGGTTCTGCGAGCACGAACAGCCCCCGCCCGAGGACCCCGACACGGTCCGCGTCCGCGCGTACGACCTGCGGTCCGCCGCGCAGGAGGCCCTGTTCCGCGTACAGATGCTCACGGCCGACGAGGAGCTGAGCCGGGCCGCCGAGACCGTACTCGCCGAGGTCACCGCCGTCCTCAAGACCGACAGCAAGCCGGAGTTCGTCGAGCGCAGGGTGCGGACCCGGGACGGGATCGCCCACCTCATCAACAGCGCCAAGCAGCACCTCTAGGCGTCGACGGCCCCCGCGCCCCTGCCCCTCACGCCCCCACCGTCCCGTCCACCCCCTCCCGCAAGAAGTCCGCGTGGCCGTTGTGGCGGCCGTACTCCAGCAGGACGTGGATCATGACCATGCGGAGCGAGACGTCCTCGCCCCAGCGCGGCTGGTGGCCGACGAGGTCCAGGGACTCCGCCTCCCGTTCGATACGCCGCGAGGTCTCCACCTCCGCCTCCCACGCCCCGAACGCCTCCGCCCGCGTCGAGGCGCTCGCGTCGTACGCCGCCTGGAAGTCGATCTCCTTCGACCACACCATCGGCGCGTCGTGATCCTCGAACACCCGGCGGAACCAGGCGCGTTCCACCTCCGCCAGGTGCCGTACGAGGCCCAGCAGGGTCAGCGTGGACGGCGGCATCGAGCGCCGCCGCAGCTCCTCGTCCGTCAGCCCCGCGCACTTCATGGCGAGCGTCGCGCGGTGATAGTCGAGAAAGGCCCGGAGCGTCTCACGCTCGGTACCGCGGTGCGGCGGCCCCACACGGTCGTCACGGGTTCCCTGGGGTGTGCTGCTGATCTGTTCGGTCTGTTCCGTCTGTTCGGTCTGTTCCGTCTCTTCGGTCACCCCGTCATGCTTACCCCGGCACGCGAGAGCCGGTGAGGGCGCCCGTCCCCACGGGCCCTCACCGGCGGTCCTCCCCGCGCGTCAGACGCGGACCAGCGACCTGTCCTCGTCCTCGTCGTCCTCGGCCGGCTTCCTCGCCGCGTCGTCGTGCGCCCGCAGGCCCTCACCCTCGACGTCGACGTTGGGCAGCGCGCGGTCGAGCCACTTCGGCAGCCACCAGGCCTTCTCGCCCAGGAGGGCGAGGACGGCCGGGACGATGGCCATGCGGACCACGAACGCGTCGAAGAAGACGGCGATGGCGAGCCCGAAGCCGATCATCTTGATCATCGACTCGCCGGAGCCGATGAAGCCGGCGAAGACGGCCATCATGATCGCCGCGGCGGCCGCGACCACCCGGGCGCTGTACTTGAAGCCGGTCACCACAGCCTGGTGCGGGTTCTCGCCGTGGACGTACGCCTCGCGCATCCGGGTCACGAGGAACACCTCGTAGTCCATCGCCAGACCGAAGACGACGCCCACCATGAAGATCGGCATCATCGACATGATCGGGCCGGTCTCCTCGACCCCGATGAGCCCCGCCAGCCAGCCCCACTGGAAGACCGCGACCACGGCGCCGAGCGCGGCCAGCACGCTGAGCAGGAAGCCGAGGGCCGCCTTCAGCGGCACGAGGATCGACCGGAAGATCACGATCAGCAGGAGGAAGGCGAGCCCCACCACCAGTGCCAGATACGGGATCAGCGCGTCGGTGAGCTTCTGCGAGAAGTCGATGTTCATCGCGGTGGCGCCGGTGACCAGCACCTTCGCGTCCGTGTCGGCCGCCACGCCGGCGCCCGCGTCACGGATGGCGTGCACCAGGTCCTCGGTCTGTGTCGAGGACGGCTTGGACTCCGGTATCACCGTGATCATCGCGGTGTCACCGGCCTTGTTGAACGTCGCCGGGGTCACCGTGACGACGTCCTTGAGCCCCTTGATCTCGTCGGTCACCGCGCTGGCGGCCTCCTTCGGCGACGCGCTGTCCTCGGCGTCGACGACGACCATCAGGGGGCCGTTGAAACCGGGCCCGAAGCCCTCGGAGAGCAGGTCGTACGCCCGGCGCTGCGTGGTGGACGTCGGCTGCGAACCGTCGTCGGGCAGGCCGAGTTCGAGCTGGGTGGCCGGCAGCGCGATCGTGCCCAGGCCGACCACGCCGAGCAGCAGCACGGCGACCGGACGACGGACGACGAAGCTCGCCCAGCGGGTGCCCAGGCTGGGCTTGCTCCCGATGGCACCCTTGGCGGAGCCGTTCGCGGGGCCATCGGCGGAGGTGTTCGCGGCGCCCTCGGCGGAGGCGTTGGCGGAGCCCTTCCCCTTGCGGCGCCCCAGCAGCCCGCCCTTCTCGTCGGCCGGCCGGACCTTGCGGCCCGCGTAGCCGAGCAGCGCCGGGATCATGGTGAGGGCGATGAGGACCGCGATGACGACCGTGCCCGCCGCCGCGAGACCCATCTTGGTCAGCATCGGGACGTTGACGACCGCGAGGCCGGCCAGCGCGATCACGACGGTGAGGCCCGCGAAGACCACCGCCGACCCGGCGGTGCCGACGGCCCGGCCGACCGCGTCCTCGCGCTCACGCCCCTCGGCCAGTTCGGACCGGTAGCGGGAGACGATGAACAGCGCGTAGTCGATCCCGACCGCGAGCCCGATCATCAGGGCGAGCGTCGAGGTGGTGTCGCCGAGGTCGAGCGCGCTCGCGAGGGCGGTGATGGTGGAGACACCGATACCGACGCCGATGATCGCCGTCAACAGCGGCAGCCCGGCCGCGACGAGCGAGCCCAGGGTGATGACGAGGACGACGGCGGCGATGGCCAGGCCGATGATCTCACCGGCGACGGCCGTCTCGGGCTCGGCCTGGAGGGCGTCGCCGCCCATCTCGACGGTCAGCCCGGCGTCCTGCGCCTTGTGCGCGGTGGTCTCCAGAGCCTCCCTGGAGGAGTCCTTCAGCTCCATGGCCGGGACCTTGTACGTCACCGAGGCGTAGGCGATCGTCCCGTCCCGGCTGACCGCCCTGGTGGTGAACGGGTCGCTGACGGAGACCACCTCGGAGCCGTCGCCCAGCTCCGCGACGGTCTTCTCGACGATCGCCTTGTTGGCGGCGTCGGCCATCTTCTCGCCCTCGGGCGCCTTGAAGACGACCCGGGCGGTGGCACCGTCGGCGCTCATCCCGGGGTAGCGCTGTTCTAGCAGGTCGAAGGCCTTCTGGGCCTCGGTACCGGGGATGGAGAAGGAGGACGAGCCCGCGGCGGGCGCGGAGGCGGCGCCGACGCCCGCGAGCGTCAGCAGGGCCACCCAGATCAGGGCTGCGAAGTGTCGTCGCCGGAAGGCGAGTCGACCGAGTTTGTAGAGGAATGTGGCCACGGGGGCGTACTCCCGTTCAGGTCGTGGAGGTGCAGGAGGGCAGGACGGATCAACCCGTGCCGTGGGGAGGGAGGAGGCAGGGCGGGGCAGGGCAGGGTGGGGCAGGGGTGATCAGCCCGACGACATGAGCGGTGGGGTCGGACGGGGTTCGTGCCGAACTACGGGGATCTAGCGGGTGGTTGACACGCCGAGGGCGGGGAGGACGACGGCGTCGAGGTAGGACCGGAGGAAGCTCTGCGTGGGCGGCCGGTCCTCGATCAGGCCCCGCGCGACGAAGGCGCCGACGAACATGTGCACCACGTAGTCGATGGCGGGGTTGTCCGGACGGACCTCACCCCGGTCGACGGCGCGCTGCACCATTCGGCGGATCTCCAGCATCTCCGGCTCGATGATCACTTCACGGAAGGCCTGCAGCAGGTCCGGGTTCCCGTGCACCGCCATGGCCAGACCCCGCACCAGCGCGTTGTTCTGTTCCATGGCGCAGTCATCGGTGGTCATCACCAGGGCGTGCAGGTCTCCCCGCAGGGACCCGGTGTCGACCGAGCCGATGTCGGCACCCGGCTTGTTGTGCCGCATCGCCTTCGCGACCAGCTCGGCCTTGCCGCCCCACTGGCGGTAGAGGGTGGCCTTGCTGGACCGGGTGCGGGCGGCCACGGCGTCCATGGTGAGGGCGTCGTAGCCGACCTCCCGGAGCAGGTCGAGGACGGCCGCGTAGAGCTCGGCCTCGCGCTCGGGCGTGATCCGACTGCGGCGCGCCGTCGCGGTCTCAGTCATCCCACTCCCCTTGCTGCGATTGCGCGTTCGAGACGCCAAGGCTACCGGCCGTGCGGCACGGCACGGATGAACCGACCGAACACCGGCTCCCGAACGAAACGGTTTCGTACGCTTAACGATAGCGTGAGAGCCGAAGAAAACGAAACCGTTTCGTTCGTGTGCTGGGTCACGCGGTGGGCAGACGGTCGGCGCGCGGTCGGTCACGCGCTGAGCATGCGGTCGGTCACGCGCTGAGCATGCGGTCGCTTACGCGCAGGGCACGCGGTGGCCACGGAGTCGGCCACGCAGTACGCACACGTTCGCTCACGCGGTGGCCACGCAGTACGCACGCGTTCGCTCACGCGGTGGCCACGCAGTCGGCCACGCGGTCTCTCACCCGCTGGCTCACGGGGCCGGCCATCCGGTCGATCACCCACCGGGTCACGGGGCCGGCCGTCCGATCGGCCACCCGGTCGATCACCCATCGGTCACGGGGCCGGTCATCCACGTAGGTCACCCGGCCGATCACCCACCGGTCACCCGGCCGATCACCCGTCGATCGCCCGGTCGCTAACCCGCCGCTCACCCCGGCGGCCCCGGCCCCAGGCGCGGAGCGTAGAAGTTGCCGGTGCCCTCCGGCCGGAGAAACATGGGTGGGTGAGCGACAGCTACGAGCAAGGAACGGGCCGGGACTCCGGCTACCTCCGCCACCCCCACCTCAGCGGCGAGCGCCTCTGCTTCGTCGCCGAGGACGACCTGTGGCTGGCCCCGCTCGACGGCTCGGACCGCGCCTGGCGGCTCACCGTCGACCGTACGAAGGTCGCCACCCCGCGCTTCTCGCCCGACGGCCGGCACATCGCGTACACGAGCTGGCGGAGCCTCCTCCCGGAGATCCATCTGACCCCGGTGGACGGTGGCGCCCCCGCCCGCCGGCTCACCTACTGGGGCAGCCCCGACACCGAGGTCCGCGGCTGGACGCCCCCGGACCGGGAGGGCCGCTCGGACATCCTGGCCGTCGCCTCCCACGGCGAGCCGTTCTCGCACTTCACCTGGGCCTATAAGGTCAGCCCGGACGGCGACCCCGGCCGCAAACTGCCCTGGGGCCCGGTCTCCGACATCCAGTCCGCCGAGATCGACGGCGAGCGCCGCACCCTGCTGCTCACCGGCACGCCCCCGCACGAACCGGCCTCCTGGAAGCGCTACCGGGGCGGGGCCACGGGCCGCCTCTGGCTGCACGGCGAGCGGCTGCTGGCCGACCTCGACGGCCATCTGCACTCCCCCATGTTCGTCGGCGGCCGGATCGCCTTCCTCTCCGACCACGAGGGCGTAGGCAACCTCTACTCCTGCGCCTACGACGGCTCCGACCTGCGCCGGCACACCGACCACGACGCGTTCTACGCCCGGCACGCGGCCAGCGACGGCACCCGCGTGGTGTACCAGTGCGCGGGCGACGTGTGGCTCGTCGACGACCTCGCCGCCGACGCCGTCCCGCGCCGCCTCGACGTACGGCTCGGCGGCGCGCGCACCGGGCGGCGGCCGTACCAGGTGCCGGCCGCCCAGCACGTCGACGGCATCTCCGTGGACGACACGGGCCGGGCGAGCGCGGTCGTCGTGCGCGGCAGCCTCTACTGGCTGACCCATCGCGACGGCCCCGCCCGGACCATCGCCGACACCCCGGGCGTCCGCGTCCGGCTGCCGGAGATGCTGGGCTCCAGCGGTCAGGTGGCGTACGTGACGGACGCGGACGGCGAGGACGCGATCGAGATCGCCCACCTCCCCCGGGCCACCGGCGCGCGCGAGCCCCGCCGCCTCGCCTCCGGCGAGCTGGGCCGCGTCCTGGAACTGGTGTCCGATCCGCGCGGCGAACGTCTCGCCGTCGCCTCGCACGACGGCCGCGTCCTCCTGCTGACCGTGCCCGACAAGGCGGCCGCCGCCGCGGGAACCGAGGAGTCGGACGGCGAGGTCACCGAACTCATCACCTCACTCAACGGCCCCGTCCGCGACCTCGCCTTCTCCCCGGACGGCGCCTGGCTGACCTGGTCCCACCCCGGCATCGGCCGCAGCCTGCGCCAGATCAAGATGGCCCGTATGAAGGACCGGACCGTCGTCGACGTCACCAACGGCCGCTTCGAGGACGAGAACCCGGTGTTCACCAGCGACGGCCGCTATCTCGCCTTCCTGTCCTGGCGGGGCTTCGACCCGGTGTACGACGTGCACACCGGCGACCTGTCCTTCCCGCTCGGCTGCCGCCCCTACCTGGTCCCGCTCTCCTCCGCCACGCCCTCCCCCTTCGCCCTGAACCCCGACGGCCGCCCGGTCGCCGGGGGCATGGACCCGACCGAGGACGAGGGCTCCGACGGCACGGTGACCGTGGAGACGGAGGGCCTGGAGAACCGTGTCACTCCGTTCCCGGTCACCGCCTCGAAGTACTCGGCGCTGTACCCGGTCGCGGGCGGCGGCCTGGTCTGGCTGCGCTGGCCGATCTCGGGCGCCCTGGGCGAGACCTTCGCCAACCCGGACGACATGACCGGGCGCCCGACCCTCGAATACTTCAACATCAGCAAGGCGAGGAAGTCCGAACTCGTCGACCACCTGGACTGGTTCGCGGTCAGCGGCGACGGCTCACGGCTCGTCGTCGTGGACGAGGGCGACCTGCGGGCCGTCCCCGCCACCGAGTCCGGCGACGGCGACACGACCGTCTGGATCGACCTGCGGCGCATCCCGCACGAGGTCGACCCGGGCGCCGAGTGGCGCCAGTCGTACGAGGAGGCCGGCCGGCTGATCCGCGCGTACTTCTGGGACCCTCGGATGAGCGGCATCGACTGGGACGGGGTCCTCGCCCAGTACCGCCCGCTGGTCGAACGGGTCGCCTCCCCCGACGAGTTCGCCGACCTCCTGAGGGAGGTACTGGGTGAACTCGGCACCTCCCACGCCTACGTCTCCCCCGCCCGCCGCAACGAGGGCCCGCCCCACTACCAGCGCCGCCAGGGCTTCCTGGGCGCCAACTTCGTCCGCCGGGGCGACGACTGGACGATCCGCCGCATCCTGCCCGGCGACTCCTCCGACTCCAAGGCGCGCTCACCCCTGGCCGGCACCGGCATCCGGGAGGGCGCGGCCCTCACCCACGTCGACGGCCGCCCGGTGGACCCGACGACGGGCCCGTACCCCCTGCTGGCAGGCGCGGGCGGCACGACGGTCGAGCTGACCTTCGCCCACCACTCTTCCGACGGCCCCAACGACACCGACGACACCGACGACCCCGACGACACCGAGGGGGAGGAGCGCCCCCGCCGGGTCGCCGTGGTCCCCCTCATCGACGAACGACCCCTGCGCTACCAGGACTGGGTCGCCAAACGCCGGGAGGTCGTACGGGAGTTGAGCGGCGGCCACTGCGGCTATCTGCACATCCCGGACATGGGCGGTTCCGGCTGGGCCCAGTTCAACCGCGACCTGCGCCTGGAGGTCTCCCGGCCGGCCCTGATCGTCGACGTGCGCGGCAACGCGGGCGGCCACATCAGCGAACTGGTGGTGGAGAAGCTGACCCGCACGATCCTGGGGTGGGACCTGACGAGGAACGCGCAGCCGGTGTCGTACGCGTCGAGCGCCCCGCGCGGTCCCGTCGTCGCCCTGGCCGACGAGGCGACCTCCTCCGACGGCGACATGATCACCGCCGCGTTCAAGCTGCTGCAGCTCGGCCCCGTCGTGGGGCTGCGCACCTGGGGCGGCGTCGTCGGCATGACCGGCCGCCACCAGCTCGGCGACGGCACGGTCATCACGGTGCCCATGAACGCGGCCTGGTTCGACGCGTACGGCTGGACCGTCGAGAACCGGGGCGTCACCCCGGACCTGGAAACCCTCCGCACCCCACTGGACTGGGCAGAGGGCCGCAACACCCAACTGGAAGCAGCGGTGACCCTGTCCCTGAACCTCCTGAAGGCCCGCCCCCCGGCAACTCCCCCGGACTACACCAACGTCCCGAACAGATCCCGCCCCCAACTGCCCCCGAGAACAACCTCGTAAGGGACGGCGGCCTGCCCACAGGAGCGTCGGCGGCCCGGCGGAACGCAGGAACGCGGGGCACCCTCCGGTGATGGAGGGTGCCCCGCGTCGCACACGGACGGGGCCGGGTGCGGGAGTTACACGTCGAAGTCCTGGCGGACGCGGTCTTCCTCGTCCCGCATCAGCCTCTCGGACTCCTCGTCACGGCGTCGCGCACCGCGCTCCGGCTGCCCGTGCTCACGCTGCGGCCGGCCCTGCTCGCGCTGGGGCTGCCCGTGCTCACGCTGCGGCTGCCCGGGCTGCGGCTGGCGCTGGGGCTCGCGCTCACCAGGCCGCTGAGCCCGCTGCCGCTCCTCCGGCGACTGCCCGGCCTTCCGCTTCAGCTGCTCAGCCTTGTCCTGGAACTGGTCCTTCATGCCCATGTGGATTCACTCCCGTTTCGGGTGAGGGGATCGGGCCTCGACCAGACAAACACGCACGGACATCCCACGCATTTCGATCAGTGACGCTCGGTGACGCACAGCTAGGGCGAAACGGCAGGCCCTAGTGCGACTCCGCCGCCCCCACCCCCCGCGTCCGCTCGTCCGCCGCCCCACCGGCCCCCACCAGCCCCTTGGCCACCCCGCGCAGCCTCGGCTCCATCCGCCGCACCTCGCGCGGCGCGAACGTCCCGATGAGCCCCGGGAGATACCCGCGCACGCCCTGCATCCCCCGCAGCCACCACTGCCCGTACACATGACTGGACCGCCGCTCGATCCCCGCGACGAGCCGGTCCACGGCCGGCCCCAGCGGATACGTCTTCCCGGCGGGCCACGGCAGCCGCTCCCGCAACTCCCGCAGCGCCTCGTCCTTGTCGGCCCCGCGCACCATGTCCGTGTCGGTCCAGGACAGATACCCGACCCCGACGCCCACCCCCTGGTGCCCGACCTCGGCCCGCAGACAGTGCGCGTACGCCTCGACGCCCGACTTGGACGCGCAGTACGCCGTCATCATCGGCGCCGGGGTGATCGCCGCGAGCGAGGCGATCTGCAGCAGATACCCCCGGCTCTCGATCAGCGCCGGCAGGAACGCCCTCCCGGTGACGGCCGATCCGACAAGGTTGACCTCGATCACCCGCCGCCAGGAGTCGGGGTCGGAGTCCACGAACGGCCCACTGTTGGCGACACCCGCGTTGGCGACGACGATGTCGACCCGCCCGAACCGCTCCTTCACCTCGGCCGCGACCCGCGTCATCACCTCGTGGTCGGTCACATCGGCGTGCCAGTACTCGCTCTCCCCGTACAGCCGCTCCGACACCCGCTTCAGCTCGTCCGGTTCGAGGCCGACGAGCGCGACCTTCACCCCCCGCACCGAGAGCTTGCGCGCGAGGAGTTCCCCGACGCCCCGCGCGGCCCCGGTGACGACCGCGACCCGCCCCTCCAGGGTGCTGCCGTTGCTCATGCGCCCGCCTCCTCCAACTCGTCCCGCCCAGCGGGTACGTACGTCGCCACCAGCTCGCGTATGCGTGCGGTGACCGCTTCCGGCGCCTCCACCGGCGACATGTGTCCCACCCCGGTCAGCTCGCTCACGCCCACGCAGTCGGGCAGCGCGGCGGCCAGCGCCCGCGCGTGCACGGGCGGGGTCATCCGGTCCGCGGTGCCCACGACGACGGCCGTCGGCACCGTCAACTCGCGTACGCCGTGGTCGAGATCGAGCGAGTCGAGGACGTGCGACCAGGCGTGGCGCACCCGGGCCGGGCACGCGTGCACGATCCGCGCGCACGCCTCCACCATCACCGGCGACGAACCGGGGCCCATCGTGGCGTACTTGAGGATCCGCCGGGCGACCGGCGTGACCGGCCCGAGCGGCGCCCGGGAGCCGAGGACCTTCCGGGTGAGCCAGGTGCGCAGGCGCCCCGGCCGCAGCGGCACGACCAGCGACTCGGCGACCAGCTGCGAACTGCCCGTGCTGCACAGCAGGACCGCCGCCGCGTGCTCGCGGAAGCCCGGCCGCCCGGCGGCGGCCATCACGGTCATCCCGCCCATGGAGTGCCCGGCCAGCACTGCCTTCTCGCCCGGCGCGAGCGTCGCCTCGAGCACCGCCTCCAGATCGTCGGCGAGTCCTTCCGCGCTGCACACGGCGGACGCGGGACTGCGGCCGTGCCCACGCTGGTCGTAGACGACGACACGGTGGTCGACGGCGAGGTCGCGGACCTGCGCCGCCCAGTAGGCCGTCGAACAGGTCCAGCCGTGCACGAGCACCACCGTCGGCGCGTCCTGCGGGCCGTGCACCTCGACGTGCAGCCGCGCCCCGTCGGCGGACACGGCCGCCAACTCCCGTACGGCTACCGGCGGCGCGTACGGCCCGTGCTTCACATGCGTCAGTCGGGTCACGCCCCGGCCTCCACCTTCTCCGTGTCCTGCTCCGTGTGCGTCGCCCCGCCGCTGTTCCTCGTACCCGGCGGGGCACCCCGCACCACCTCGTACTCGCTCAGGTCGACCCGCCGGGTCGCGCTGCGGAACTCGGTGGTCGTGCCCGGCCAGACGGTCGTGTTGCGGCCGCTCGCGTCGAGGTACCAGCTGGTGCAGCCGCCGGTGTTCCACACCGTGCGCTCCATGCGCTTGTGCACCCGCGCGGTCCAGGCGTCGACGGCCCCGGGCCGTGCGTCGAGCGCCACCCGACCGCCCAGCACGCCCAACTGCCGTACGAAGTCCGCCATGTAGTTGAGCTGCGACTCGATCATCAGAATCATGCTGGAGTTCCCGAGCCCCGTGTTGGGCCCGATGATCGTCATCCAGTTGGGGAACCCGGCGGCCGACGCCCCGCGCAGCGACCGCATCCCGCTCCCCGCCCAGGCCTCGGCGAGCGTGCGCCCGTCGGCGCCCACCACCCGGTCGGCGATGGGCATGTCGGTGACGTGGAACCCGGTGCCGAAGACGATCGCGTCGACCTCGGCGGCGGTCCCGTCGGCGGCGACGAGCGTGGAGCCGTCGACCTTGGCCAGCCCGGAGGCGACCACGTCGACATTGGGCCGTGTGATCGCCGGATAGTAGGTGTTGGACAGCAGGATGCGCTTGCAGCCGATGCGGTAGTCGGGGGTGAGCCGGGCCCTCAGCTCCGGGTCCTTGACGCTCCGTGCCATGTGCCGCTTCGCCAACCGCTCCACCAGGCCCAGCTGGTTGGGCCGCTTGGTGAAGGCCTGCACCTGCAACTCCCGTACACCCCACAGCAGTCCGCGCCGGGCCTGGGCGGCGAACGGCAGCCGCTCGTGCAGCCACCGCTCGGCGCCGCTGATGCCCCGGTCGACGCGCGGCAGCACCCAGGGCGGCGTCCGCTGGAAGAGGGTCAGCCGGCCGACCTCGGGCTGGATCGCCGGCACGATCTGGATCGCCGAGGCGCCCGTGCCGATCATCGCGACCCGCTTGCCGCGCAGGTCGTAGCCGTGGTCCCAGCGGGCGGAGTGGAACACCTTCCCGGGGAAGGAGCCGAGCCCCGGCAGCTCGGCCTCGGTCGGCACCTTGGGGTCGGAGAGCGGTCCCGTGGCGGAGACGACGAAGTCGGCGGAGAGCGGCCCGCCGCTGGTCTCGATGTCCCAGCACAGCCGCTCCGTGTCCCAGGCCATCCGCAGCACCTCGGAGTCGAAGCGGAGGTGCGGCCGCAGCCCGAAGACGTCCGTCACGTGCTCCAGATAGGCCCGGATGTGCTCCTGCCCGGAGAAGGCGCGCGGCCAGGCGTAGTCGGTCGCGAACGAGAACGAGTAGAGATGGGACGGCACGTCACAGGCACACCCGGGATAGTCGTTGTCCCGCCAGGTGCCGCCGACCGATCCGGCCCGTTCCAGGACGACGAAGTCGGTGATCCCCTCGCGCCGCAGCCGTACGGCCGCCCCCAGCCCGCCGAACCCGGACCCGACCACCGCCACCCGCACATGCGGCCCGTTCCCGCCCTTGTGCTCGCCCATCCGGTACCTCCACGCCTCATCGCGTGCGCACACCGCGTTCGCACCTACACGTCCGCGCCAGTAATCACTGGCGCAGTGGGAGCGTAGGGCAGGACCGTACCGATGGGTAGGGGTCGCGCGCTCTGGAGTTACCAGCGGTACGACATAGGCTGCGCGGGTGGCAGAAGACGGCGAGCGAGACAGTGGGCGGGACGCCGAGCGGCTCGGCGCGCGACACGAGTACCGCATGGAGGAGCTGGCCGAGGCGGCCGGCATCACCGTACGCACCCTGCGCTTCTACCGGGAGCGCAGACTGATCCCCCCGCCCCGCCGCGAGGGCCGCATCGCCTGGTACGACGACACGCACCTGGCCCGGCTGCGCACGATCGCGGCCCTGCTGGAACGCGGCCACACCCTGAGCGGCATAGCGGAGCTGGCCGAGGCCTTCGACGAGGGGCGCGACGTGGGCGACCTGCTCGGCCTCGGGGCACCCACCGAGGAGGTGCCGGTCCGCCTCACCCCCGAGGAGCTCGCCGACCACTTCGGCGACCAGGCCACCCCGGAGAACCTCGCCGCCGCCCTCGACCTCGGCTACCTCGGCACCGACGGGGGCGAGATCGTCCACATCAGCCGCCGCCTCCTCGACGTCTCGGCCGCGCTGGTCCGCGAGGGCGTCCCCCTCGCCGACGTCCTCTGCGCCGGCCGCCGCGTCCGCGAACACGCCGAGGCCCTCGCCACCCTCTTCACCGACCTCGTCCTCGCCCAGCCGGGCCGCACCCCCGAGGACCTCCGCCGCCTGCGCCCCCTGGCGAAGAGCGTGGCGGAGGCGGAACTCTCCCTGGCCCTGGACCGCCGCCTACGACAGCCGACCCCGGACGACCAGGACCACTGAGCCTGCTGGAGCGGGCCGGCGGCCCCGCCGGTCACCTGGCCGACCAGCACCCTCCGGCACCCTCGGCCCGGACCCGCGGTCGGTCTCGACTCCGCGCGGGTCAGAGGTCGTAGACCACCGTCACCGGCGCATGGTCCGACCATCGCTCCGCATGGGTCGCGGCCCGCTCCACGAACCCCTTGACCGCCTTGCCGGCGAGCCCGGCCGTGGCCACCTGGTGGTCGATTCGCCAACCGGTGTCGTTGTCGAAGGCCCGCCCCCGGTACGACCACCAGGTGTAGGGACCCTCGACGTCGGGGTGCAGGGCGCGCAGCACATCGACGTACGCCCCGTCCGCCTCGTCGAACACCCGCCCGAGCCAGGCCCGCTCCTCCGGCAGGAACCCGGAGTTCTTCTGGTTCCCGCGCCAGTTCTTGAGGTCGGCCGGCTGGTGGGCGATGTTCCAGTCGCCACAGACGACCACCTCGCGCCCGTCGGCGGCGGCACGCTCGCGCAGCTCCTTGAGATAGGCGAGGAACTCATCCATGAACCGGACCTTCTCGTCCTGCCGCTCGGTCCCCACCTCGCCGGAGGGAAGGTAGAGGCTGGCCACGGTGACACCGGGCAGATCGGCCTCCACGTACCGCCCGCTGCCGTCGAACTCGGCCGACCCGAAGCCGATCCGGACCCGGTCGGGCTCACGCCGGCTGTAGAGCGACACCCCCGCGCGCCCCTTGGCGGCGGCCGGGGCGTGCACGACGTGCCATCCCTCGGGCTGCCGCACCCCATCGGGGAGCTGTTCCGGTTCGGCCCGCACCTCCTGGAGGCACACCACGTCCGCCGAGGTCCCGGCGAGCCACTCCACGAAGCCCTTCTTCGCGGCGGCCCGCAGCCCGTTCACATTCACAGAGGTCACAGTCAGCACCCCGGCACGATACCCGTACCTTGGACAGGGTCCAGTTTCCGACGAAGATCACACCGGACGGACCCCGCGGAGCGAACCTGGAGCATGCACATGCATAGATGTACGATGCCTGACATGATTATCCGCCGGGTCGCCTTCGACCACCCCGACGCCGTCAAGCTGAACGACGAGGTCCAGGCCGAGTACGGCGTCCGCTACGGCGACGAGGGCGACGCGACCCCCATGGACCCGGCGCACTTCGTCCCGCCGGCCGGGCTCTACCTGATCGCCTACGACGAACACGGCACCCCCCTCGCCACGGGCGGCTGGCGCACCCAGGACGCCAACGACGAGGGGAACCAGGACGGGGACGCCGAGATCAAGCGGATGTATGTGACACCCGGGGCCCGGGGCCTGGGTCTGGCCCGCCGCATACTGGGCGAACTGGAGTCCGACGCGCGCGCCTGCGGCCGTACCCGCATGGTCCTGGAGACCGGCTCCAAGCAGCCCGAGGCCGTGGCCCTCTACACCTCCAGCGGCTACGAGCCCTGCGCCAAGTTCGGCTACTACCGCTTCCACGAACTGAGCCTGTGCTTCGCGAAGCCGCTCCACCCCTGACGCCGGGCGAGTAAATCCCGGTGCCCACCGGGGTGTCGGGCTTCTACGGTGTGCCCGTGAAGAAGAACACACGCCTTCGCCGTCTCGTCGTGGGCGACACCACCTGGCACTGGACCGTCCGTCAACGCTCCAACGTCGCCTACGACCACTGCCACCTGAAGCTGTCGCTCTACCCCGAGGGCCCTCGGGGACGCCGCCTGGTCCTGCTCTTCAGCCCGTCAGAGGGCCGCGTCGTCTCGAACTGCTACTTCGACTCCGGCGCCCTGGTCCGCCTCTCGGACCACACCTACCTCAACCTGCACGAACCCGGCACGGTCCGCCGCCTCCTGGACGCCGCCGCCCCGAACCTGGCCCGCCACCCAGGCGCCCATACGCTCGAAGTGAACGGCTGGCCGTACTTCGACGCCATCACGGAACCGGCACCGAACGCCGACGTCCCGTCCTGACAACACGTCAGAGCCCCCAGTGGTTTTCACCACTGGGGGCTCTGAGCTGTGCGTGGACCTGTGGGGATTTGAACCCCAGACCCCCTCGATGCGAACGAGGTGCGCTACCAGACTGCGCCACAGGCCCTTGCAACGAGTGAAACTCTAGCACCCCGATCGCGCTGCTCGGAAATCCGTATCCACGAGGCCGCCGGGCGGCCTGCGGCCGGCCTCGTGGCTGGTCAGTGGAGTGGCAGATCCGAGGCCGCGAGGGTCACTCGTTGGCCGCGCGCGGCCGGTCGCCGTCCTCGTACTGGTCGAAGAGCGGCGTACGCCCCCGCTCCCGGGAGCGGCGCGCGGACGCGGCCCGGCGGGCGTCGGAACGTCCGCCGTCGGGTGCGTCGGCCGCCTCCCCGGGGCCGGTGTCGTCCGCGCCCTCCTCACCGCCGCGCTCCCCCTCCGGCGCGCGCCCCGAGGCGCTCGGGGAGTTCGCGGGGGCGCCCGACGAGCCGTGCGGGTCGGCCGCGCTGGAGCGCGCGGAGCTCCACGCGTCCGGGGCACCGAGGTCGACCCCTGACGTGGCCCGGGGCGCGACCGGCGCGGTGACGTACGTGGGGAGCGGCACCGGGACAGGGTCCCAGCTGTCGCCCTGGCCGGGCCGCCGCTGGCGCTCACGTTGCTGGTCGACCCACTCGGCGTGGTCGGTCTGCTCGACGAGGGCGCGGCGGTCGGCCGCGAGCGCGGTCAGCTCGGCCCGGGTCTCCTCGCTCTCGGGTCCGTCCTCCGGCTCGTCGGTGTCCACCGGGTCCGGCGCGGGGCGCCGCCGCTGGGGCTGCCGCTCCCGCAGTCGCTGCGCCGCCACCTCGGCCTGCCGCCGGTCCATCGTGTACGCGAACCGCTTCAGCTCCTGGCGGCGCAGATGCGCGATGTACGTGCTCAGCAGCACCGCCGGTACGGCCGGCGCCCACAGGAAGGCGAGTCCGCCGACCGCCGCGACGATCGCGCCGAGCGAGAAGGCGAGGAAGAGCATCACGGTCGTACGCCGGCGGCGCGCGAGCACCTTCGAGCGCTGGGCCCGCGCCTTGGCCTCCGCCGAGTCGCCCCGGCGTGCGCCCGCCGTCTGCCGGCCCGGCCGCTTCGCCCGCGCGGGAGCGGGCACTTGGGCCGCTCCCTGCTTGACCGCGCCCTCGTTGGCCGCGGGCGCGCCGCCCTGCTGGGGCACCGGCTTCGCCTGCGCCGGTGCCTGTGTCGCCGGTTTCCCCGGGTGTTGCGACTGCTGGCCCTGCTGCGGTGACTCACCCCGCTCCACGGGCAGTTGCGCCTTCGTGTGCTCCCGGTGCGGGGGCATGGCGAAGGCCCGGACGTCCACCGAGTCGGTGACGTCGTCCGGTTCGGCGCTGGGCTCCCCCTCGTCGGTGGAGCGCGCCCGCAGGTCCCTGGCGTATCGGCGCTCCATCCCCGCCCGGCCGGAAAGCAGCCGGATGGCGGTGCTGAAGCGTTCCGTCGGACGGGCTTCGTTCAGCTCGTCCTGCCTACGGAGCCACATCGGCACCAAGTAGGCGGCCCAGGCCCCGACGATGACTGCGTAGATGAGGCCGCTGCTGCTCACGCCTCACACGGTAGAGGGGTTTGCGTGAGGCCATCCGCCAATTGAGCCGGTGTGTCGCACGATCTGGCTGATATTTCGAGCTTTTTTTGTGACCGATCCGATCAGCGGGCCACCGAGAGCGCGAAATTAACGTGCCGAGAACGCACCGACTCGTTCAACCCGGTCGTTCGCCCGGCCGTTGGTCGCACATCCGTGCAATTTTTTTCGAACATGCATTTCATTTATTACGGCTGGCCGGGCTTGCCGGCGTCGGAACCCGCGTTGCGCGCGTTCCGTGCCCGTTCCCGCTGCCAGCGGCCGAGCAGACCCTCGGGCACCTCTTCGGCGGTGAGCGCGAAGACGAGATGGTCGCGCCAGGCGCCGTCGATGTGAAGATATCGTGGACGAAGGCCTTCCTCGCGGAATCCGAGTTTCTCCACGACCCGTCGGCTGGGCCGATTCTCGGGGCGAATACAGACCTCGATGCGGTGCAGTCCGACGGTCCGGAAGCAGTGGTCGACGACGAGCGCGACCGCAGTCGGCATCACGCCCCGCCCGGCCACCGACTCGTCGACCCAGTAGCCGACGTGGCCGGAGCACATGGAGCCCCAGGTGATGCCGGCGACCGTCAACTGCCCGACCAGCCGCCCCTGGTACTCGATCACGAACGGCAGCATCCGGCCCGCGTTCGCCTCCGCCCGCAGATGGCGGACCATCTGACGGTACGTCGGCCGGTGCGCGATGGGCCCGCTGGGCGTGGGCGGCGGAATGGTCGCCTCCCAGGGCCGCAGCCAGTCCCGGTTGCGCCGGTTGACCTCGCGCCAGGCCCGCTGGTCGCGCATCCTTATGGGCCGGAGGACGACCTCGCCGTCCACCAGCACCACGGGCCAGGATGGGCTGTTCAGCTCGCACCCCCGGGACTGGGTCTGGAGTGGTCCCCGCCGCGGATCTGGTCGACGGCGTGGACGAGCACCGGTTCCAGTACGGCCAGGCCGTCTCGTACGCCGCCGGTGGAGCCCGGCAGGTTGACGATCAGCGTGCGACCCGCGACTCCGGCGAGGCCCCGGGAGAGCGCGGCGGTGGGCACCTTGTCCCGGCCGTACGCCCTGATCGCCTCGGGGATGCCGGGGACCTCGTGGTCGAGGACGGCGCGGGTGGCCTCGGGGGTGCGGTCGGTGGGTGAGATGCCAGTGCCGCCGGTCGTGACGATCACGTCGTAGCCGGCGTCCACGCCCGCCCGCAGCGCGGCCTCCACGGGGTCGCCGTCGGGCACGACCTGCGGGCCCTCGACGGTGAAACCGAACCTTGTGAGCCCCTCGGCGATCAACGGGCCGCCCCGGTCCTCGTAGACGCCGGCGGCGGCCCGGTTGGAGGCGGTCACGACCAGCGCGCGGTACTGGGCCGGGCGGGCTTCGTCGGTGGGAGTCGTCATGCCCGGCTCCAGTCGCCCGACTTGCCGCCCGTCTTCTCCTCGACGCGGACGTCCGTGATGACCGCGCCCTTGTCGACCGCCTTGACCATGTCGATCACGGTGAGGGCGGCGACGGAGACCGCCGTGAGGGCCTCCATCTCGACGCCCGTGCGGTCGGTGGTCTTGACGGTCGCGAGGATCTCGACGGCGTCGTCCGCGACCGCCAGGTCGACCTTGACGCCCGAGACCGCCAGCGGATGGCAGAGCGGGATCAGGTCGGGGGTGCGTTTGGCGCCCATGATCCCGGCGATGCGCGCGGTGGCTAGGGCGTCGCCCTTGGGCACCCCCTCGCCGCGCAGCAGTTCGACCACGGCCGGCGAGACCAGGACCCGGCCGCTGGCGCGGGCGGTGCGCGCGGTCACGTCCTTCCCGGAGACGTCGACCATGCGGGCTGCGCCTGCCTCGTCGATGTGGGTCAGTCGGTCCTGCGGCGTACTCATGGTGGTGTGGCGCTCCCGGTCGGGGCCCGTCGCGGTGCGGCGCGCGGCCTGTTGTGCGCGACACGGTACGCCACCCTCGACGGTTCAGCCGAGCAGGACGACCTCGACCTCCGTACCCGGCTCGACGGACTCGGTGTCCTCGGGGATCACGATGAGCGCGTCGGCGTGCGCGAGGGCGGCGACGAGGTGCGATCCGGCGCCGCCCACGGGGGTGACTGCGCCGTCGGTGTACGTCCCGCGCAGGTACTGCCGACGGCCCGCGGGCGAGGTCAGCGCCTTGGGGGCCCGCAGGGTCGCCGTGGTGGTCGGCCGGTGGACGTCGTCGAGGCCCATCAGGGTGCGGATGGCGGGCCGGACGAAGAGTTCGAAGGAGACGTACGACGACACCGGGTTGCCGGGGAGGGCGAGGAGCGGGATGTGGTCGGGGCCGATGGTGCCGAAGCCCTGGGGCTTGCCGGGCTGCATGGCGAGCTTGCGGAAGTCGATGCCGGCGCCCTCCTCGTCCTCGTCGCCGACGGACTCCAGCGCCTCCTTGACGACGTCGTAGGCGCCGACGCTGACGCCGCCGGTGGTGACCACCAGGTCGGCGCGGACCAGCTGGTCGTCGATGGTGGAGCGGAGGGTCTCGGCGTCGTCGGCGACGGCGCCGACACGGTAGGCGATGGCGCCCGCGTCCCGGGCGGCGGCGGTCAGGGCGAAGCTGTTGGAGTCGTAGATCTGGCCGGAGGCCAGGGTGTCGCCCGGCGGGATCAGTTCGCTGCCGGTGGAGAGCACCACCACGCGCGGGCGCGGGCGTACGCGTACGGAGGCGCGGCCGATGGCGGCGAGCAGGCCGAGCTGGGGCGGGCCGAGGATCGTGCCGGCCGCCAGGGCGCGTTCGCCGGCCTTGACGTCGCTGCCCTCCGCGCGCACGTGCGCGCGTGCCTCGGCGGCGCGGTGCACGGCGACTTGGCCGGTGGCGCCCTCGGGGTTCGCGCTGCGGGCGCGCATCCCGGAGACGGGCCCCTCGCCGAGGCCGCCGTCGGTCCACTCGACCGGGACGACCGCCTCCGCGCCGGGCGGCAGGGGGGCGCCGGTCATGATGCGGGCGGCCTCGCCGGGGCCCACCCGGGGCTGTTCCGTCTGGCCCGCCGCGACGTCGCCGATCACCGTGAGCACGGCGGGGAACTCCTCGCTCGCGCCCGCGACGTCCGCGACCCGCACGGCGTACCCGTCCATGGAGCTGTTGTCGAACGGCGGCAGTGACACCGGCACCGTGACGTCCTCGACCAGGACGCAGCCCTGGGCGTCGAGGAGTTGCAGCTCGATGGGTTCCAGGGGGCGCACGGTGGCGAGGATGTCCTCCAGGTGCTCGGTCACCGACCAGAGGTGGTCCCGGCCGGTGGTGCGGGTCGCGGCGGTGCTCAATTCGGCTACATCTCCTCGGCTACGTAACTGCGAAGCCAGGTCCGGAAGTCCGGGCCCAGGTCTTCACGTTCGCACGCGAGTCTGACAATGGCACGCAGGTAGTCGCCACGGTCCCCGGTGTCATAGCGGCGGCCCTTGAAGACGACGCCGTGCACGGGGCCGCCGACCTTCTCGTCCGCGGCGAGCTGCTGGAGGGCGTCGGTGAGCTGGATCTCGCCGCCGCGGCCCGGCTCGGTCTGCCGCAGCACGTCGAAGATCTGCGGGGCGAGGACATAGCGGCCGATGATCGCGTAGTTCGACGGGGCGTCGGCCGGGTCCGGCTTCTCGACCATGCCCGTGACCTTGACGACGTCGCCGTCCTCGGTGGCCTCCACGGCCGCGCAGCCGTAGAGGTGGATCTGCTCCGGCGCGACCTCCATGAGGGCGATGACGCTGCCGCCGTGGCACTCCTGCACCTCGACCATGCGCTGCAGGAGCGGGTCGCGGGGGTCGATCAGGTCGTCGCCGAGGAGGACCGCGAAGGGCTCGTCGCCCACGTGCGGGGCGGCGCACAGGACGGCGTGACCGAGGCCCTTGGGGTCGCCCTGGCGGACGTAGTGCATGGTCGCGAGGTCGCTGGACGCCTGGACCTTGGCGAGCCGGTGGGCGTCGCCCTTCTTCTGAAGGGCCGACTCCAGCTCGTAGTTGCGGTCGAAGTGGTCCTCGAGGGGGCGCTTGTTGCGGCCGGTGATCATCAGGACGTCGTCGAGTCCCGCCGACGCGGCCTCCTCCACCACGTACTGGATCGCCGGCTTGTCCACCACCGGCAGCATCTCCTTGGGAGTCGCCTTGGTGGCCGGCAGGAACCGGGTTCCCAGACCCGCCGCGGGGATGACAGCCTTGCTGATCCTGGGGTTCGCCTCACTCATGGGCGGAACCATATCCGGTGCCTTTGTGGGGAATCTGTGGCTCCGATGAATTCGTTCTCATATGAGCCGATTACGAATAATACTGGAGCCACCTGTGAGCCGGATGGGACCTGAACCGGAGCTTTCCAAGCGAATGTTGCGACGAGAGCTCCTCCTGGTGAGGAACGGGTTGACGCCGGATGACGTCCGGAAAACGACGGTCGCCCTTGCGGACCGGGCCCTCGATCTGCCCGAACTGGCGCGCGCGCGCACGGTCGCGGCGTACGTGTCCGTGGGGAGCGAACCGGGCACCCTCGCGCTCCTCGACGCACTCCGCGCGCGGGGCGCGCGCGTCCTGCTCCCGGTGCTGCTGCCCGACAACGACCTCGACTGGGGCGTCTACGCGGGAGAGGCCTCCCTCGCGCGCGTGCGGCACGGCGGCCGCATGGAACTCCTCGAACCCGCCGGCGAGCGCCTCGGCCCGGACGCCGTGACCACCGCCGACGTCGTCCTGCTGCCGGGCCTGGCGGTCGACGCGCGCGGGATGCGTCTCGGCCGGGGCGGCGGCTCCTACGACCGTGTCCTGGCCCGCCTGGACCGCGCGGGCGCCGACCCGGCGCTGCTGGTGCTCCTCTACGACACGGAAGTGCTGGACCGCGTCCCGGAGGAGCCGCACGACCGCCCGGTGCACGCGGTGGTGACGCCGTCGGGGGCACGCCGGTTCCGGTGATCCGGACACGAAAGCGGCCTCCACGCGTGCGTGGAGGCCGCTTTCCGTGTTCAGCCGGGTGTCACGGTTTGAGCAGCAGCGTGTCGCTCGTGTCGTCCTCGACCGCCTTGTCCGAGAACGACCACGTCAGCAGCTCGCCCTTGACCCACTTGTCGGTCTGGTCGGTGTAGTGCGCGTTGTACGCGTGCCCGGAGGCGCCGGTGAGGTTGATCCACTTGGACTTGTCGAGGTCCCCGAGGTTCACCACCATCCGCATCGAGGGCACCCAGACGACCTCGTAGCCGCCTGCCGCGTTCCAGCCGGTGGCGTTGACCGTGGCCTCGCCGCCACCGAGCTTCCAGGGGCCGCGGTTGAGCATGTACTGGAGGAAACCGGGGCCCTCGGTGCCGAGGGTCTGGTTCTTCAGGAACAGGCGGTGCAACCGGCCCCAGCTCCAGCTGTCGATGTCCTTGCCGAGCTTGGCGGTCAGCTCCCAGCGGGCGTCCCGCATGGCCCGCTGGAACAGTTCGTCCCGGGTGTCGGCGGCCTTCAGGTTGCGCGTCTTCGGCGTGGACCACCAGGCGTTGTCCTGGTCGTCGACGAGCCGGCGGACCACCTCGAACCAGCGGTCGCCGCCGTCCGGCTGCGCCTGGTCCGCGTCGCGCTTACCGCACTCGCGCACCCGCCGGTCCTCGTCGGCGGGCCCGGTGGTGTCGACCGGCTCGACCGACAGGCACTGCCCCTCGACACGCAGTTCCTTGGGCAGCTTGTCGCCGAAGGCGAGCTTGAGGATGTTGCGCCACACCGAGTTGAAGTACGCGGCGGCCGCCGAGTCGGCGTCCTGGGTGTAGTCCCAGCCCTCCAGGAGCTTCTGGGCCTCGCGCACGTTCTTGTCGCCGACGTCGATCTTGAGCAGCAGCGGCACCAGCAGCTTGGCGATCTCGCTGCTGTTGTCCATCTGCATCTGCCGCATGTCGTCGGTGGAGATCTTGCCGCCACCCTTGATCTTGGACTCGATCAGGCTGGTGATCCGCTGCGCGCGCGTGCCGTAGCCGAAGTCCGTGGTGAGCGTGTACGGGTACTTCTTGTCGACGACGGCCTGGTTCGCGGTGACGATGTAGCCGCGCTCCGGGTCGTACTCGTAGGGCAGTTCGTCCTGGTCGATGTAGCCGTCCCAGCGGTACGCGGGGTCCCAGCCCGGTGCGGGCAGCGAGCCGTCGCCCTTGCCGCGGGTGGGGATCCTGCCGGGCAGCTGGTAGCCGATGTGGCCCTCGGTGTCGGCGTAGATCAGGTTCTGCGAGGGGACGTCGAACAGGGCGGCGGCCTCGCGGAAGTCGTCCCAGCCCTTGGCCCTGTTCATGGCGAAGACGGCGTCCATGGAGGTGCCGGGGTCGAGCGCCGTCCAGCGCAGAGCGATGCCGTAGCCGTCGCCGCGGTCGGGGGCGTCCTGGTCGACCGTGGCCTTCTTGCCGACCTGGACGAGTTCGTCGTTGCGGTCGGAGAGCAGGGGGCCGTTGTTGGTGGTGCGGACGACGATCGTCTTGGACGTGCCGCCGGCGACCTCGATGGTCTCCTCGCGGGTGTCGAACGGCAGGACCTTCGAGCCGTACTGGTAGCCGTCGCCGGTGAGCTTCTCCAGGTAGAGGTCGGTGACGTCGACGCCGGAGTTGGTCATGCCCCAGGCGATGTCGGCGTTGTGGCCGATTATCACGCCGGGCATGCCCGAGAAGGTGTAGCCGGAGACGTCGTACTGGCACTTCGCGGAGACGGACTTGCAGTGCAGGCCCATCTGGTACCAGACCGACGGCAGCGACGCCGACAGGTGCGGGTCGTTCGCGAGCAGCGGCTTGCCGGTGATGGTGTGGTCGCCGGAGACGACCCATGAGTTGGAGCCGATGCCGTTGCCGTTCACACCGACGGCCTCGGGCAGGTCCTCCAGGACGTTGTAGAGGCCGTCCAGCTGGGTCTGGAGGGCTCCGGAGTCGGTGGACGTCCCGGCGGTCCCCGTGCCCGTCCCCGTGCCCCCGGTGCCCTGCGTGGACCCGTCGGTGCCCTGCGCGGAACCCGACCCGTCCGACCAGGTCTTGGTCAGCTCGTCGTACTGGCCTTCCCGCACGATCGTCCCGTTGCGGCTGTACGGGTACTGCGGGTACAGGTCGGCGATCTGCTTGGGGCCGAGGCGGCTGGTCATCAGGGCGCGGTCGATCTCGTCCTGCATGTTGCCGCGCAGGTCCCACGCCATCGCCTTCAGCCAGGCGATCGAGTCGACCGGGGTCCACTCCTCGGGCTTGTAGTCGTTCGCGAAGCCGAGGGCCGCGTACTCGACGGAGATCTCGTCGCCGTCCTTGCCGGCCAGGTAGGCGTTGACCCCCTTGGCGTACGCGTCGAGGTACTTCTTCGTCCCGGCCGAGAGCGTCTTCTTGTACTCCTCCTCGGCGATCCGGTGCCAGCCGAGGGTGCGCAGGAACTCGTCGTTGTCGACCTGGCCCTCGCCGAACATCTCCGAGAGGCGGCCGGCCGTCATGTGGCGGCGCACGTCCATCTCGTAGAACCGGTCCTGCGCCTGGACGTAGCCCTGCGCCATGAACAGGTCCTCGTCGGAGGAGGCGTAGATCTGTGGGATCCCGTACCCGTCGCGCTTGACGTCGACCGGTCCCGTCAGACCGTCCAGGGTTATCGACCCCTTGGTCTGCGGGAAGGAGGCGCGCACGGTGGAGACGGACCAGAACGCCCCGTAGCCGACGCCACCGATGATGGCCAGGACCAGGACGATCAGGAGAAGACGGACTTTGCGCCCCTTCTTCCTGCCGGACTTGCCGGACTGCTGGCCGGAGGGGGTGGTGTCGGTGGGCATCGCTGTCCTTGCTGTCCTAACACGAGCGGCAGGTCGGGCTGTGCTTTGTACTGAACGCTGGAGCAACCATAGGCGCAGGGCCCGACACGACTTGACGCGGAGTCGGGAACTGGCGCGGACGACTGTTCGATCTTGCCCTCGCAAGCGTCAAGAAATCGTCAAGAGTTAGGTAAGGTAACGAAGTACTTGCACTGATGTAACCGCGATCGCACGGTTTCCGTGATCGGCTTCGCATGCCCACCCGCGCGCGTGCCCGCATCCGGTGCTCGGCACCCCACACTCGGAACCACGTGCGGTTCGGCAAGAAAGGTACGGCCCGCTGACTGTCCACGATCTCAACCAGCTCCTGCTCGTCTGCTCGCTCGTCCTTCTCGTCGCGGTCGCCGCGGTCCGGATCTCGTCGCGCAGCGGGCTCCCCAGCCTGCTCGTGTACCTGGGCATCGGCATCGCCATGGGCCAGGACGGCATCGGCGACATCCACTTCGACAACGCCGAACTGACCCAGGTCATCGGCTACGCGGCCCTCGTCGTGATCCTGGCGGAGGGCGGCCTCGGCACGAAGTGGAAGGAGATCGAGCCGGCCCTGCCGGCCGCCAGCTCACTGGCACTGGTCGGAGTCGCGGTGAGCGTCGGCGTCACCGCCGCGGGCGCGCACTATCTGATCGGGCTGGACTGGCGGCAGTCGCTCATCATCGGCGCGGTCGTGTCCTCCACGGACGCGGCGGCCGTCTTCTCCGTGCTGCGCAAGATCCCGCTCCCCGCGCGCGTGACGGGCACCCTGGAGGCCGAGTCCGGCTTCAACGACGCCCCGGTGGTCATCCTCGTCGCCTCGCTCTCCATGGCCGGACCGGTCGAACACTGGTACGTCCTGATCGGCAAGATAACGCTGGAACTGGCGATCGGCGCCGCCATCGGCCTCGCCGTCGGCTGGCTGGGCTCCTGGGGTCTGCGCCATGTGGCCCTGCCGGCCTCCGGCCTCTACCCGATCGCCGTCATGGCCATCGCCGTCGCCGCGTACGCCGCCGGCGCCCTGGCCCACGGCAGCGGCTTCCTCGCCGTCTACCTGGCCTCCATGGTTCTCGGCAACGCCAAGCTGCCCCACTGGCCGGCCACCCGGGGCTTCGCCGAGGGCGTCGGCTGGATCGCCCAGATCGGCATGTTCGTCCTGCTCGGCCTGCTGGTCACACCGCACGAGATGGGCGACGACATCTGGCCCGCGCTCGTCATCGGCCTGGTGCTGACCATGGTGGCGCGCCCCTTGAGCGTCGTCGTCGCGCTGGTGCCGTTCCGCGTGCCGTGGCGCGAGCAGGCCCTGCTCTCCTGGGCCGGGCTGCGCGGCGCGGTGCCCATCATCCTGGCGACGATCCCCATGGTGAGCGGCGTCGAGGGCAGCCGCACGATCTTCAACATCGTCTTCGTGCTCGTCGTCGTCTACACCCTCGTCCAGGGACCGACGCTGCCCTGGCTGGCCCGCAAGCTGCGGCTGGGCGGCTCCGGCGACGAGGCGGCCGACCTCGGCATCGAATCGGCGCCCCTGGAGCGGCTGCGCGGCCACCTGCTGTCCGTCGCCATCCCCGAGAAGTCCCGTATGCACGGCGTCGAGGTCAACGAACTGCGGCTGCCCGCCGGCGCCGCCGTCACCCTCGTCGTCCGCGACGGCAAGTCCTTCGTGCCCCTGCCCACCACGGTCCTGCGACGCGGCGACGAACTCCTCGTCGTCGCCACCGACCCCGTCCGGGACCAGGCGGAGCGCCGACTCAGGGCCGTCGGCCAGGGCGGCAAGCTGGCCGACTGGCTGGGGACGGGCAACGGGGGCGGCGACGGGGGTTCGCGGCGCTGAGGTCGGAGGGGGCGGGCCCCGCGTTAAGGGCAGGTTTCGGACCGTTCACACCCTCCGGAAGCAGGGTACGGCCGGTCATGGTGCTCACTTTCACAGGTGACCTGGCCATTCCCCCTGTACGATGAAGGCGCACTTGATCGGACCAACTCTGTCTGACGCAGAGCTGGCGCGACCGTATGGCGGCCGTCACGCCCCCTCTCGTGGGCACGGCATCTACCGCAGTAGCGCAAGAGGACAGCTCTCGGCGCCCCCCGCACGGGCGCGCTACCAGGCGGCGGAAAGGCACGGCCGTGGCATCCACGGTCTCCTCGAACACCTCGAACACCTCCAAGGCGTCCCGTCCGGGCTACGGGCAGCTGCTGCGCACCCGTGGCGCGTGGACGTTCCTCCTGCCCGGCTTCGCGGCCCGCCAGCCGTTCGCGATGCTGACGCTCTCCATCGTGCTGCTCGTCCAGCACACGACCGGCTCGTACGGCGCGGCCGGCGCCGTGGCCGCCGCGACCGGCGTCTCCATGGCCGTGTTCGCCCCGTGGAGCGGCCGGCTCGCCGACCGGCACGGCCAGCGGGCCGTCCTGATCCCCGGCGTCCTCGTCCACGGCGCGGCCGGCCTCTCCCTCACCGCGCTGGCCCTGATGGACGCCCCCCTGTGGGCGCTCTTCGTCGCCGCCGTGCCCACGGGCGCCTCCGTCCCGCAGATCGGCCCCATGGTGCGGGCCCGCTGGGGCGTCAAGCTCCAGGACTCGCCCCTGATGAGCACCGCCGCCGCCTTCGAATCCGTCACCGACGAGCTGACCTTCGTCCTCGGCCCGCTGCTCGCGACCGCGCTGTGCACCGCCGTGCACCCGGCCGCCGGCCTCCTCACCGAGGCCGCGCTCACCCTGATCGGCGGCCTGCTGTTCGCCGCGCAACGCGCCACCCAGCCGCGGGTCCTCCCCGTCGCCCACGCGCGCGTGGAGCGGGTTTCCGCCCTGTCCGTCCCCGGGGTGCGCGTCCTGATCGTCACCTTCCTGGGCATCGGCTCCGTCTTCGGCGGCATGCAGGTCTCCCTCGCCGCCTTCTCCGAGTCGATCGGCGAGCCCGGCCTGAACGGCGTCCTGTACGGCGTGTTCGCCGCCGGCAACATGCTCTCCGGCATCGTCTGCGGCGCGATCGCCTGGAAGGCGGCCCCGCAGCGGCGCCTGGTGATCGGCTACACGGCTCTCGCGCTGGTCGCCTCCGCCCTGTGGACCGCCGACTCCGTGCTCGTCCTCGCCGCGCTCGGCCTCCTGGTCGGCATGTGCATCGCCCCCGCCCTGATCACCGGCTACACGCTGGTCGACTCCCTGGTCCCGTCCGGCGCCCGTACGGAGGCCTTCACCTGGCTGACCGGCGCGGTCGCGCTGGGCCAGGCGGCCGCCGTCACGGCCGCCGGGCAGCTGGAGGACCGGCTGTGGACAGGCGCCGGTTTCCTGGTGCCGGCGGCCGGTACGGCACTGGCCCTGGCGACCCTGTTCGCGCTGCGTACGCGCCTGGTGGGCAGCCCCCGCAGCCGTACCGTCGCGCGTGTCGTCGGTCACCGAGTGCCGGTGACAGTGGACTGATCCCCGGGGAATAGGTCACTATGGACCGTCGTTAGCACTCATCGAGTGAGAGTGCCAGGAGGAAGACCAGTGCCGACGTACCAGTACCAGTGCACCGAATGCGGTGAGGGCCTCGAAGCGGTGCAGAAGTTCACCGACGACGCCCTGACCGAGTGCCCCAGCTGCAATGGCCGCCTCAAGAAGGTGTTCTCCGCGGTCGGCATCGTCTTCAAGGGCTCCGGTTTCTACCGGAACGACAGCCGTGGCTCTTCGTCGAGCAGCAGCCCGGCCACGTCGAAGTCCTCCTCCTCGGATGCGAAGTCCTCGTCGTCCTCGTCGGACACGAAGTCGTCCTCGTCGTCCTCCGGGTCGAAGTCGGCGTCCTCGGGCTCTTCCTCCGCCAGCAGCACGTCGGCGGCGTAGCGGGAGCGCTGCGTGGCCGGTCGCCGCGTGGCACGGATGCCGCGTGTGGCACAGTCGCCGCGTGCCACGGTCGCTGCGTAGCGCTTACGCCGCTGGGCGGCCTCGGCGAGTGGCACCGGCTTTTCGCCGTGGGTACTGCCGTCGCGTGCGTGTTTCTCGTCCAGGACCCCGCCGGTCGTCGTACGACGACCGGCGGGGTCCTCGGTGTCTCGGGGCCCGGTTAGGGTGCGGGCATGGCGAACACGGAGCACGCGGAGATCGGCGTCATCGGCGGATCGGGGTTCTACTCCTTCCTCGACGACGTGACCGAGATACAGGTCGACACCCCCTACGGGCCGCCCAGCGACTCCCTCTTCCTCGGCGAGATCGCCGGGCGCCGTGTCGCCTTCCTCCCGCGCCACGGCCGCGCCCACCATCTGCCGCCGCACCGCATCAACTACCGCGCCAACCTGTGGGCACTGCGCTCCGTCGGGGCGCGCCAGGTGCTCGGCCCGTGCGCGGTGGGCGGTCTGCGGCCCGAGTACGGACCGGGGACGCTGCTCGTCCCGGACCAGCTCGTGGACCGTACGAAGTCCCGCGCCCAGACCTACTTCGACGGCCTCCCCCTGCCCGGCGGCGCCGTCCCGAACGTCGTCCACGTCTCGCTCGCCGACCCCTACTGCCCCGTCGGCCGCGAGGCCGCCCTCGGAGCGGCGCGCCGGCGTGACTGGGAGCCGGTGGACGGCGGCACCCTCGTCGTGGTCGAGGGCCCCCGCTTCTCCACCCGCGCCGAGTCCCTGTGGCACCAGGCCCAGGGCTGGTCCGTGGTCGGCATGACCGGCCACCCCGAGGCCGCCCTCGCCCGCGAACTGGAGCTCTGCTACACATCCCTGACCCTCGTGACCGACCTCGACGCCGGCGCCGAGACCGGCGAGGGGGTCTCGCACGAGGAAGTCCTCCAGGTCTTCGCCGCCAACATCGACCGTCTCCGGGGCGTCCTCTTCGAGGCGGTCGCCGCCCTGCCGTCGAACGACGACCGCGACTGCCTGTGCACGAAGGCGCTGGGCGGGATGGATCCCGGGTTCACGCTGCCGTGACGGGGTGAGGGCCGGGGTCGGGGGCCGCGGCCGGCAGGGGCGGAACTCCTCGTTCGGGTGGCGAGGTTTTCCACAACCGGTGGGTGGTCCACAGGCCTCAGCGGGTGTCGCCGCGAAGCCTCATCGTGGGACCGCAAGCCGATCTCACACAGCAGGTGGTGACCCCATGTCCCTTCCCTCGCCCACGTCCGCGTCCTCGTCCTCCTCCTCCGCCCGTCGCCCCTCCTGGGCCGCCGGCCCACCCGGTTCCGACGCCCCTCCCACCTGTGAGGTCCCGCACTTCGCCCCGCTACGGGTGCGCGGCGGAGCGCATCGGCTCCGCCGTCTCGCCCGCTGCCGGCGGCGGGCCATGGCCGCGGGTCTGGCGGTGACCGCCGCCGCCCTGCTGGTGACGGGGGCGGGACCGAGGGAGGCGGAACGGGTCAGGGGCCACCCCGTGGCCGACCCGGTCCCCGAACGCCCCACCACCGTGGGGACGGTGACCGCCCCGGTGCGCATCGCCGACGGCGCGACGGTACGGCTGCTGCGCCCGGGCGACCGGGTCGACGTGATCGCGGCCGAGGAGTCCGCGACGGGCGGTGCCGCGAGGGTCGTCGCCCGGGGTGCCCGTGTCTCCGAGGTGCCCACCGCCGACACGGCCGAGAGCGGAGCCCTGGTCGTCCTGACCGTGCCCCGCCGCACGGCGGCCCGGCTGGCCGGGGCGGGCGCCACGTCCCGGCTGGCGGTGACACTGTGGTGACCGCGCGTTCCACCGCCTGGCCCGACCGGTCAAGTCCCACGAGGGAGGGACCCAGTTGGACACCCGGGCCCGGGCCTGACGTAGGTTGCGGAGTCGTTTGTTCCACAACCAGCGCAGAGAGGTCTCGTGGTGAGCGAGAACAAGGAGACGAGCGTCTGGGAGGGCTTCAAGGCCTTCCTGACGCGGGGGAACGTCGTCGACCTGGCCGTCGCCGTGGTCATCGGCGCGGCCTTCACCAACATCGTCAACTCGGTGGTGAAGGGGGTCATCAGCCCGCTGGTGGGGGCGTTCGGCACGAAGAACCTCGACCAGTACCGGTGGTGCCTGAAGGACCCCTGCACAGTGGCGGCGGACGGGACGGTCACCGACGGCGTCGCGATCCTCTGGGGCACGGTGCTGAACGCGACGCTCACGTTCCTCATCACCGCGGCCGTCGTCTACTTCCTGATGGTGCTCCCCATGGCCAAGTACCTGGCCCGCGTGGAGGCCCGCCGCAAGGCGAAGGAGGGCACGCACGAGGTCATCGAGGTGAGCGAGCTGGAGGTCCTGAAGGAGATCCGCGACGCCCTGGTGGCCCAGCGCGGCTCGGGCCACGACCGCACGTAGCGAAGCACGGGAACCGCGGCGGGCGAGGCCGACGTCCCACGGCCTTCGGCCGGCGGTGTCAGATGTGGTGGGGCGGCTTCTCGTCGAGGAAGCGCCTCAGGTCGGCCGCGCTGTCGCCGCCGTCGCCGTCGCCGGACCGCTCGCCCCATCCGTGGTCCGTGTCGTCGGACGAGGGCCGGCTGAGCGGGTCGTCGAAGACCAGCGCGGCCTTGGGGTCACGCGGTTCGGAACCGGGGGCGGGAGCGGTACTCATGCCTTTAGAGTACGGCCCCGCACCCGGACGGCCTCCGACGCCGGCCCCTCCCCCGGCCTCTTCGCACCCGCCCCGGGCCCGTCCGCGCACACCCTCGGTCCGCCCCCGCACTGGTGAACACCTGAGCGAGAATTCCACCGGGTTTTCTGGTGTGCTTGGCCCCATGACGCCCAGTTCCACGCCCCAGCCTCCCTCGGCTCCCGTCCCCTCCGCCGGTGCCGGAAGGGCGCCGGTGCGCAGGCTGGTCGCCCGGGGCCGCGGGGAGGAGCACCGGGTCGCCTCGCCGCTGGAGCTCTTCTTCGACCTGTGCTTCGTCGTGGCCGTCGCCCAGGCGGGCGTCCAGCTGGTCCACTCGGTCGCGGAGGCGCACGCCGCCGAGGGCATCCTGAACTACGCGATGGTCTTCTTCGCGATCTGGTGGGCCTGGATGAACTTCACCTGGTTCGCCTCGGCGTACGACAACGACGACGTGCCCTACCGGCTGGTGACCCTTGTCCAGATAGCGGGTGTGCTGGTGCTCGCCGCCGGGGTCGGCCGGGCCTTCGAGGACCACGACTGGCTGCTGGTCGTGCTCGGCTATGTGATCATGCGGCTGGCGATGACCGCGCAGTGGCTACGGGCCGCGCGGACCGCAACGGACGCGGAACGGGTCACGGCCCTGCGGTACGCGAAGGGTGTGGCGCTGTGCCAGATCGGCTGGCTGGGGCTGCTGGTCCTGCCGGAGCCTGCCAGACCGTGGCTGTTCCTGGTGATGGCGATCGCCGAGCTGTCCGTCCCGCTGTACGCGGAGAAGGGCTTCCAGACGTCCTGGCATCCGCACCACATCGCCGAGCGGTACGGCCTGTTCACCATCATCGTGCTCGGTGAGACGATCCTCGCGGCCACGGTCGCGGTGAAGTCGGCGGCGGACGAGCACGACGCGTTGGGGGAACTGCTGCCCATCGCGGTGGGCGGACTGCTGATCGTCTTCTCGGCGTGGTGGATCTACTTCAGCGTTCCGATCCACGGTCATCTGCGCTCCAGCAGGGAGAGCTTCCTGTGGGGGTACGGCCACTACCTGATCTTCGCGTCGGCCGCCGCGATCGGCGCCGGCCTGGAGGTCGCGGTGGAGGAGACCGTGCACAAGGCGCACATCTCCACTCTGGCCGCGTCCTCGGCGGTGACGCTGCCGACGGCGCTGTACCTGATCTCGGTGTGGGCGCTGCACGCCCGGCACTACAAGGTGGGCACGGCACAGCAGACCGTACTGCCGCTCGCCGCGCTGGCCGTGGTGTCGTGCACGTTCCTCGGGCACTGGGCGGTGCCGGCGGCGGGTGCCGTGGCCGCCGTGACGGTCGCGATCGGCGTGACGCTCACGGCTCGTGGCCCCGGCACCCCGCACGCCCAAGCAGCGGGGCAACAGACGCAGTCGGACAACTCCCGGGGTGCCCATGGCAGTTGACGCGTTGACCGATGTGCCCGGGCTGCGGGTCGGGCATGCCACGCGGATCGGCGGGGGCTGGCTGACCGGTACGACGGTCGTGCTGGCTCCGGAGGGCGGTGCGGTCGCGGCCGTGGACGTGCGCGGCGGCGGGCCCGGCACCAAGGAGACGGACGCGCTCGATCCACGCAACCTGGTGCAGAAGGTCGAGGCGGTCGTGCTGACCGGGGGCAGTGCCTACGGGTTGGACTCCGCGTCGGGTGTGATGGCCTGGCTGGAGGAGCGCGGGCGGGGGGTGCGGGTCGGCCTGGACCCGGCGCACGTGGTGCCGGTCGTTCCGGCGGCCTGTGTCTTCGACCTGGGCCGGGGCGGCGACTTCAGGGCCAGACCGGATGCCGCCGTCGGCCGGGCCGCGGTGGAGGCGGCGGCCGCGAGCGGGCTCGGCTCCCCGGTGGCGGAGGGGTGCGTGGGTGCCGGGACGGGGGCGACGGTCGGGCTGCTCAAGGGCGGCGTCGGTACCGCGAGCACCGTGCTGGACTCGGGGATCACGGTGTCCGCGCTGGTGGTGGCCAACGCGGCGGGATCGGTGACGGACCCGGAGACGGGGGTGCTGTACGGCGAGTTGTTCCAGGGTCGGGTGACGTATCCGGCGCCGGAGGTGCACGAGAGAGCGCGTCGGCGGATCGCCGAGGTCGCCGCGCAGAGCGTCCCTCCCCCGATGAACACCACGCTGGCGGTGGTCGCCACCGACGCCGATCTGACCCGCGCCCAGGCCCAGAAGCTGGCCGGCACGGCCCACGACGGCATCGCCCGCGCCGTACGCCCCGTGCATCTGCTCAACGACGGGGACACCGTGTTCACCCTGGCGACGGGCGCACGACCGCTACCACCCGAGTCCGGCCCCCTCGCCCTGAACGAACTCCTCGCGGCGGGAGCGGACTTGGTGACCCGCGCGATCGTACGGGCGGTACGAGCGGCCGAGCCGGTGGCCGGCCCGGGCGGAGCGTGGCCTTCGTACGGGGAGTTGTACGGGAGGGGTTGAGGGGCGGGGGTGCTTTATGACTTGGGTCAGGGGGTGAGGGCCGGCCAGTGCGGCGGCGTCCGTGCCGGGGACGACGGCGGTCTGCTCGTCCAGCGCGGCGAAAGATGTCGTCGATCAGTCGTCCGGCCGTGCGGGGTGCCTTCGGGCGGATCAGGGTGATGAGCAGTCGGCGTCCGGCTGTGCTCCGACGATCACGCCGCCCGCGTGAGCGCGGTCGTGGTGTTCGCCCTTGCCCTCGCGATGTCCAGGCCGAGGTAGGCGTCGATGTCGCCGGTATCGCTCACATGCGGTGCCCTGCGTCGTCCGTTGGCTGCGGGCGAGGCTCAGGGAGCGATTGTCCCGGTTCTGTCACGTGATTGTGCTGAGGCGAGGGGTGGAGGAACCCGCTCGGCCGCCGTTCGCTCTATGTCCACGTACCGGAGCGGATGACGTGGATCGCCTAGAAGCGAAGAAGCTGGAGCAGATCGTGACAAGGCCGAAGATTGCTGTACGGCGGGCACTGGGGACCTGTGCCGTGCTGGTGGTCGGTGCGCTGACCCTCACCGGCTGCGGCGGGGACGCCCAGGCCGACAACAAGAGCGGTGGCAAGGGGACTTCGGCCGAGGACACGGCGGCGCGGATCGCGATCTCGGCGAAGGACGGTTCGACGGGTGCGTCCATCAACTCGACCGGGGTGAAGGTCAGCGGCGGCAAGCTGACCGAGGTGGAGATGACCGTCGCGGAGGGCGGCAAGGCCGTGGCTGGCGAGATAGCCGCGGACGGGCGGTCCTGGAAGCCGAAGGAGCAGTTGGAGCGGGGCACGAAGTACCGGATCTCGGCGACGGCGAAGAACGCCGAGGGCAAGACGTCGGCCGCCAACTCCATCTTCACGACCGTGTCGACGGCCAACAGCTTCATCGGCACCTACACACCGGACAACGGCACCACGGTCGGGGTGGGGATGCCGGTGTCGTTCACCTTCGACAAGGCGATCACGGACCGCAAGGCCGTGCAGTCGCACATCACGGTGACGTCGAGCAGTGGGCAGGAGGTGGTGGGGCACTGGTTCGGGGAGCAGCGGCTCGACTTCCGGCCCGAGGAGTACTGGAAGGCCGGGTCCAAGGTCACGATGAAGATCGACCTGGACGGCGTGGAGGGCGCGAACGGCCTCTACGGGGTGCAGGACAAGACCGTCACCTTCACCGTCGGCCGGTCGCAGGTGTCCACGGTCGACGTGAACACGCAGACCATGACGGTCGTGCGGGACGGAAAGACGATCAAGACCGTGCCGATCTCGGCAGGCAGCGCCTCGACCCCGACGTACAACGGTCAGATGGTGATCTCGGAGAAGTTCCGGCAGACGCGGATGAACGGGTCGACGGTGGGCTTCGGCGGTGAGTACGACATCGCGGACGTGCCGAACGCGATGCGGCTGACGACGTCGGGCACCTTCGTCCACGGCAACTACTGGTACAGCAGGGGCAACCCGCCCTTCGGCCGGCAGGGCACCAGCCACGGCTGCGTCGGTCTCGCGGACGCCCAGGGCGCGAACAGCGACACGAACGGCAAGTGGTTCTTCGACAACTCGCTGATCGGTGACGTGGTGACCGTGAAGAACTCCCCCGACAAGACGGTCGCGCCGGACAACGGCCTCAACGGCTGGAACATGTCGTGGAGCGAGTGGACGGCGGGCGACGCCATCTGACCACGCCGTTCCGGTAGTTCGTCGAGCCGCGCGGGAACCGACCGCGCGGCTCCGGCGTTTTAGGAGCGTACGTTTTCTCGGTTCCCGGACATGATGTCCGACCGAGGGGCTACGGTATGCACCCACAAGGTGACATGCAGCAACGCCGGGAGAAACCTTGAGCGTTCCGTACGAGACGGCAGCGTACGAGCCACCCGAGTCGCCCGAGTCTCCTGAGGAGCACCTCGCGCGACTCCTCGGCCGCGCCCTGAACTCCTTCGAGCTGCCCGACGAGACGATACGGCAGCTCGACTGCGCCCTCGCGCACGACAGCTCGCTGCACTCCGCGCACTACAGTTCGGGGCTGCACCGGGCGACGTACCGGCACACCTGGCTGCTGGCCGACGGCTCGGCGGTCACCCTGTGGGAGCTGGTGCACAACACGGTCCCCGGCAGCGACACCCAGCACGAGGTCTACACGGACGACGAGGAGCTGCGGGCCGCCACCGCGCGGCTGCCGCTGCCGCCGGACGCCCCCGACTTCGAGCTGCCCGTCACGGTGGAGCTGGCGGCGTTCCCCGAGCCGCGCCACGAGTACGTGCCGGACGACTCGGCGGATCACGCCCGTCGGCTGCTGCGGCGTGCGGAGAACCCGGACCCTCCGGGGGACGAGTTGGCCACGCTGCTGCTGCGGACGGCGTTCGCGCACGAGATCACCCAGGCCTTCGGCCGCCCGCACCGTCCCGCGCGCCGGGGTCGGCCGGGCCTCAGCTTCTCGCTCTACGAGCACGCTTTCCTGCTCACCGACGGGCAGGAGATCTCCCTCTGGGAGGTCGAGCACACGGCCACCCCGGACGGTCGACACATGTGCGAGGTGTACGTGTCGGAGGACGCGGCACGGGACGCGATGGAACGACGCGCGGGGACCCTCGGTTAGCCGACCGGGCGGGCCTCCTGGGAGCGGTGCGCTCAGGCCAGGCGGTCGTCGCTGAACTGGCGGGCCAGGAACGCGAAGGCGTCCTGCTCCGCCGGGGTCAGCTCCACGTGTTCCACATGGGGGCCCTTGCGGCGCTGATGGGGCAGGCCGCGCAGCCGCCGGCCGCGTCGGGGGGCCAGCTCGGCGAAGCGGCCGCGATGGGCCTCTTGGTCGCGGCGCAGCACCCGTACGAGCACGGCGACCCAGATGACCGCCGCGAGGGCGAGGGCGGCCCCGCCCAACAGCTGGAGTATCGACACGTGCTCAGGCATGCCGTCCAGTAGACACCACGGGATGGGACTTTGAGCCCGGACCGTGACGTATCTCGCAGGTACGGCTTACACGTCACACGGGTTGTAAAGGCGCCCAAAGGGGCGCACGGGGCGGAAACGCGGACGGCCGTGGCCCCCTCACGCGGGAGGGGGCCACGGCCGTCGTACGGTCCCGGGTTCAGGCCGCGACCGGCTCCTTCGTCTCCGCCGTGGCGGCGGGGGCGGACTGCGGGGCCGCGCCCGGCTGGGTCTTGCGCATGCCCTTCAGGACGATGACCAGGCCGGCCGTGACCGCCGTACCGATCGCGATGGCGAGCAGGTAGAGGAACGGCTTGCCGATCAGCGGGGTGACCCAGATGCCGCCGTGCGGGGCGCGCAGGGTCGAGCCGAAGGCCATGGCCAGCGCGCCGGTGACCGCGCCGCCCGCCATGGAGGCGGGGATCACGCGCAGCGGGTCGGCGGCGGCGAACGGGATCGCGCCCTCGGAGATGAACGAGGCGCCGAGCACCCAGGCCGCCTTGCCGTTCTCGCGCTCGGCGGTGGTGAACAGCTTCTTGCGGATCGTGGTGGCGAGGGCCATGCCCAGCGGCGGGACCATACCGGCCGCCATGACCGCCGCCATGATCTTCATCGCGGAGTCGCTGGGGTCCTGCACGGCGATACCGGCGGTGGCGAAGGCGTAGGCGACCTTGTTGACGGGGCCGCCGAGGTCGAAGCACATCATCAGGCCGAGGAGGACGCCGAGGAGGATCGCGTTGCTGCCGGAGAGGCCGCTCAGCCAGTCCGTCATGCCCTTCTGGGCCTCGGCGATGGGCTTGCCGATCACCACCAGCATCAGGAAGCCGACGATCATCGACGAGATCAGCGGGATCACGACGACCGGCATGATGCCGCGCAGCACCGGCGGGATCTTGATCCGCTGGATGCCCATGACGACTCCGCCGGCGATCAGACCGGCGACCAGACCGCCGAGGAAACCGGCGTTGATGTTGGCGGCGATCATGCCGCCGACGAAGCCGGGGACGAGGCCGGGCCGGTCCGCCATGCCGTACGCGATGTAACCGGCGAGGACGGGGATCAGGAAGCCGAAGGCGACGGCGCCGATCTGGGACAGCAGGGCCGCCCAGCTGTCGACCTGCAGCCAGTCGAAGTGCTCGGTGACCGGCTTGGCGCTGTTGATCTCCCAGCCGCCGATCGCGAAGCCGAGGGCGATGAGCAGGCCGCCCGCGGCGACGAACGGGACCATGTAGCTCACGCCGGACATCAGCCACTTGCGCAGCTTGGTGCCGTAGCCGTCGCCGGAGTCGCCCGCGCGGTCGACGGGGGTGCCGGGGCGGGCGGCGGCCGTGGTCTCGCCGCGTTCCGCCTTGCCGCGGACCTCGGAGATCAGTGCGGCGGGGCGGTTGATGCCCGCCTTCACCCCGACGTCGACGGTGGGCTTCCCGGCGAACCGGTCCTTCTCCCGTACGGGGACGTCGTGGGCGAAGATCACGCCGTCGGCGGCGGCGATGACGGCCGGGTCGAGGCGGGTGAAGCCGGCCGAACCCTGGGTCTCGACGACGATCTCGACGTCACCGGCGTCCCGGCCCGCGTTCTCCAGCGATTCGGCGGCCATGTAGGTGTGCGCGATGCCGGTGGGGCAGGAGGTGACGGCGACGATACGGAAGGGGCGGGCCTCTGCGGGGGCCGCCGCTTCGGGCGCCGCCGAGGTCGGGGCGGGCGTGGGCGAGGTCGCCGGGGTCGAGGTCGGGGTCGTGCTGACCGCGGCGGCGTCGGGGGAGGCCGTTCCGCCCGACGCCGCCGCGGAGTCTTGGGTGCCCTCGGTCGCGTCGTCGCCCCGGATGAGGGCGGCGGCGCGGGCCGCGTCGTCCACGGCGCGCAGCGCGTCCGTGAACTCGGTGTTCATCAGCTGGCGGGCGAGGGAGGAGAGGATCGTCAGGTGCGCGTCGTCCGCGCCCGCCGGGGCGGCGATCAGGAAGATCAGGTCGGCGGGGCCGTCGTGTGCGCCGAAGTCGACGCCGGCCGCGCTGCGGCCGAAGGCGAGGGTCGGCTCGGTGACATGCTCGCTGCGGCAGTGCGGGATGCCGATGCCGCCGTCGAGGCCGGTGGGCATCTGCGCCTCACGTGCGGCCACGTCGGCCAGGAAGCCGTCCAGGTCGGTGACCCGGCCCTTCGCCACCATGCGCTCGGCGAGGGCACGCGCCGCCGCTTCCTTCGTATCGGCGGACAGGTCGAGGTCGACCAGGTCCGCGGTGATCATCTCGCTCATCGCGGGCTCCTTCGCACGCGTATCGCCCGGGGGCTGTGGTGGGCGGGGGTGGGGACGGATGTGTGGGGGGCGTGGGCCACGGGGGCCGACTGAGGAAGGGGAACGGCAAGGGGAAGAGGTGAGACGACGGATAACGCAAAACGAAGGTTCGTTCGCGGTCGCTCGCTGCCGGTCCTCATGACACCGGCTCCCTCAGTGCCCGGTCCGTCGGGACTTCCGGCGTCACCGTCACCGCTGCCGGGTCCAGGTCCGCGGGGGTGGGCATGACGCTGCCCGGGAGTTGGACGGCGGCCGCGCCGTGGGCGACGGCTGAGGCGAGGGCTTCGGGGCCGTGGCCGCCGGCGATAAGGAAGCCGGCGAGGGAGGAGTCGCCGGCGCCGACGTTGCTGCGGACGGTGTCGACGCGGGCGGTGCCGAACCAGGCGCCGGAGGCGTTGACGAGGAGTTGCCCGTCGGCGCCGAGGCTGGCCAGGACCGCGGCGGCGCCCATCTCGCGGAGTTCCTCGGCGGCCTTGACGGCGTCGCCGACGGTGGTCAGGGGGCGGCCCACGGCTTCGGCGAGTTCCTCGGCGTTGGGCTTGACGACGTCGGGGCGTTCGCGGAGCGCGGCGAGGAGCGCCGGGCCGGATGTGTCCAGGGCGATGCGGGCGCCGGCGGCGTGGGCGCGGGCGACGAGTTCGGCGTACCAGGCGGGGGCGAGGCCGCGCGGGAGGCTGCCGCAGCAGGCGATCCAGGAGGCGTCGGCGGACTGGGCGCGGACGGTCTCGAGGAGGAGTTCCCGCTCGGCGGCCGAGAGTTCGGGGCCGGGTGCGTTGATCTTCGTCAGGACTCCGTCGGCCTCGGCGAGGGCGATGTTGGAGCGGGTCGCCCCGGCCACCGCCACACGTGCGACCTCGATGCCCTGGGCGTCGAGCAGGTCCGCGACCAGGGCGCCCGGCGCGCCGCCGAGCGGCAGCACGGCCACGGTCCGGCGCCCTGCGGCGGCGACCGCCCGGGAGACGTTGACGCCTTTGCCGCCGGGGTCCATGCGTTCGCCGGTGGCCCGGATGACCTCGCCGCGGTCGAGGGAGGGGACCTCGTAGGTGCGGTCGAGGGAGGGGTTGGGGGTGACGGTGAGGATCATGAGCGGTGGCCGTTCCGGCCGTTGGTTCCGGCGTGGGGCTCGGTGCCGGGGACGCGTAGCACTTCGGTGCCCTTGCGTTCGATGGCGAGCGCGTCCTCGGGGCTCAGGCCGGTGTCGGTGATCAGCAGGTCAACGTCGCTCAGGTCGCCGAAGCGGGCGAAGTGTTCCTGGCCGTGCTTGGAGGAGTCGGCGAGCAGCACCACGCGCCGGGCAGCGGTCACGGCCGCTCGCTTCACGGCGGCCTCGGCGAGGTCGGGGGTGGTCAGGCCGTGGTCGGTGGAGAAGCCGTTGGCGGCGATGAAGAGGACGTCGGCGCGGATCTCGCCGTAGGCCCGCAGCGCCCAGGCGTCGACGGCGGCGCGGGTGCGGTGGCGGACCCGGCCGCCGACGAGGTGGAGCTGGATGCCGGGGTGGTCGGCGAGGCGGGCGGCGATCGGCAGGCTGTGCGTGACCGCGGTGAGCGTGGCCTCCAGCGGGATGGCGGCGGCGAGGCGCGCGATCGTCGTACCGGCGTCGAGGACGACCGTGCCGTCGTTCGGGAGTTCGGCGAGGGCCGCCTGGGCGATGCGGTCCTTCTGGTCGGCCGCGGTGCTCTCGCGTTCGGCGAGGTCGGGCTCGAAGTCCAGACGGCCGGCGGGGATCGCGCCGCCGTGCACCCGCTGGACGAGACCGGCGCGATCGAGGGCCTTCAGGTCGCGGCGGATCGTCTCGGCCGTGACCTGGAACTCCTCCGCCAGCGACACCACGTCCACCCGGCCGCCGTCACGGGCGAGCCGGAGGATCTCCTGCTGCCGCTCCGGTGCGTACATGTCCGTTCGCCTCCGACCGATGCCCGATTCTGTGGTTTCGCTCGGAGGCTACGCCCGGATGTCCGAAAAGTAAACAGGTTCGGGCAACACTCGGGCCGACTCGGACATGATCGGGCGTGGGACGGGACACGACTGGGCCCCGCACCACGGAAGGCGCGGGGCCCACTCTCACCGGTCGGCGGCGACGTCAGTCGGCGGCCACGGCTGCCGTCTCCGTGCCCGCGGTGTCCGTGCCCGCGGTGTCCGTGCCCGCCGTGGGGCGTGCCGGCAGGGCGAACATCAGCAGGAAGATCGCGAGCAGGACCGCGGCCACCCAGCCGAGCGCGTACTCGAAGGCGTCGACGAAGGCGGGACCGATGTCGGCCGGGGCGAGCCGGTCGTCCATGACGCCGAAGAAGACCACGGCGACCAGACCGAGCCCGAGGGCGTTGCCCATCTGCTGGACCGTGCTGATCAGCCCGGACGCGGAACCGGCGTGCTCACGCGGCACCCCGGAGAGGATCGCGTCGGTCAGCGGGGCGACGATGAGCCCCATGCCCGCGCCCATCACTACCAGCGGGAGCGCCATCTGCCAGGGGGTGATGGCGAGGCCGTACCGTTCGGACTCCGCCAGGTAGAGGAGCACACCGGCCGCCATCAGCAGCGCGCCGGCCTGGAGGACCTTGCGGCCGAAGCGCGGGACGAGCTTCTGGACCGACACCCCGGCGGCGACCGAGACGGCGAGGGAGAACGGGATGCCGGTGAGGCCGGCCTTCAGGACGCTCCAGCCGAGGCCGGTCTGGAGGTAGAGGGTCCAGACGAGGAAGAAGACGCCGAGGGCGATGCCGAAGACGGTCTGGACGGCGATACCGGCGGCGAAGCTCTTGACCCGGAACAGGGACAGTTCGATCAGCGGGGATCCGTCGCGCGCCGCCTTGCGCCGCTCGTACGCCACCAGCGCCGCGAACACGACGAGCGAGCCCGCCATCGAGACGTGACCCCACAGCGGCCAGCCCGTCTCATGGCCCCGGGTGAGGGGGTACAGCAGCATCAGCAGTCCGCCGGTGACGAGCGCTACGCCGACGAGGTCCAGCCTCAGGGCGTGCGGGGCCTTGGACTCGGTGATGAATCGGCGGCCCAGGATCAGTCCCGCGACGCCGACCGGGAGGTTGATCAGGAAGATCGCGCGCCATTCGAGGCCGAGCGGGTTCCACTCGATGAGCAGGGCGCCCAGCAGGGGGCCGGAGACCGCGCCGAGGCCCACGATCGCGCCGAACAGCCCGAAGACCTTGCCGCGTTCGTGGGCCGGGAAGGTGGCGTGCACGATCGACAGCACCTGCGGCACCATCAGCGCGGCGGTCGCGCCCTGCGCGATCCTGGCCGCCACCAGCATCTCCGGGTTCGCGGCGAGACCGCACAGCGCGGAGGCGAGGGTGAAGCCGCCGATGCCGAGGAGGAAGATCCGGCGCCGGCCGTGGATGTCGCCGAGCCGGCCGCCGGTGACGAGGCCGGCGGCGAAGGCGAGGGCGTAACCGGCGGTGATCCACTGGATCTGGCTGAACGTGGCCCCTTCGCCCCGCTGGATGGAGGGGATCGCGATGTTGACGATGGTGACGTCGACGAGGTCCATGAAGGCGGCCGTCATGACGATGGCGAGGGCTGTCCAGCGTCGGCGATCGGCTCCGTCGGGGCCGGGGGGTGCCGGGAGCGCCGTTTCGGTGGCTGCGGTGGCTGGGGTCGGGTCACTGACGGTTGTTTCGGGCTGGTCGCGCAGTTCCCCGCGCCCCTTCAGGGCGCTCGTTGTCGAGGTCATGCATGGAAAGTAGGGGGCGAGTAGGTCGGATCGCGTCCTAGTTCTCCGGCATGCTCGGAAACATGACTACGGACACTCCGGCGCGGCTCCTCCAGCTCCTCTCCCTCCTCCAGACACCCCGCGAGTGGCCCGGGGGTGAACTCTCCGAACGGCTCGGCGTCTCGCGGCGGACCGTGCGGCGGGACATCGACCGACTGCGGGAGCTCGGCTACCCGGTGCAGGCGACGATGGGGGCCGACGGCGGCTATCGCCTGGTCGCGGGGAAGGCCATGCCCCCGCTCGTACTGGACGACGAGGAGGCCGTGGCGATCGCCGTGGGGCTGCGGGCCGGGGCCGGGCACGCGGTGGAGGGGGTGGACGAGGCGTCCGTACGGGCGCTGGCCAAGCTGGAGCAGGTGCTGCCGTCGCGGCTGCGTCACCGGGTCTCCACCCTGCAGGCCGCCACCACTCCCCTGACCAGCGGTGACGGGGCGACGGTCACACCCGAGACGCTGACCGTGATGGCTTCGGCGGTGGCGGGGACCGAGCGGTTGCGGTTCGCCTATCGCTCCGGCGACGGCACGGACTCGCGCCGCCACTGCGAGCCGTACCGGCTCGTCTCGACCGGGCGCCGCTGGTATCTCGTCGCGTACGACCTCGACCGCGCCGACTGGCGGACCTTCCGGGTGGACCGGGTCGAGGAACCCTTCGCCACGGGCGCCCGGTTCGCGCCGCGCGAGCTGCCGACGGGGAGTGCGGAGGAGTATCTGAAGCAGTCGATGTACCGGCGGCAGGAGACGTACGAGTTCGACGTCACCTTCGCCGCGCCGGCCGAGTTCATCGCGGCCCGGCTGCCCCGCTGGGTCGGTACGCCCGAGCCCGTCGACGAGCACAGCTGCCGGTTGCGGGCCTCCGTCGGTGACTCCGTGGAGTGGCTGGCGGTCCGGCTCGCGGTGGTCGACTGCGATTTCACGGTGCATCAGCCGCCGGAACTGGTGGGCTACATAAGGGAGTTGGGGGCGCGACTGACGCGGGCGGCGGGGGCCGCCGACGGGTGAGCCACCGGTGACGACGCCTCTGACGTGCGGGGACGGCCATCGCCGCGCCCCCGGCCAAGGGGGACTCTGTGGCACAATCTGCCGTTCGGGTCACCCCGGGGTTCAGGTCCGGGGTGGCCCGTCGGCGTTCGTGGCGGCAGCCGGGGTGGCGGCCGGGGGCGGACATCGAGCCGGGCTTCGGCGCCAGGGGGGGGTGAGGCGCCGAAGCCCGGCTCTGGGAGAGTCCCGGCGCTGGGGGGAGAGCGTCGGGACTCGGCTTCGGAAGACTGCGGTCGTGGCGGTCGAACTCCGGGTCCCGGGCCTGAGGCTCCGGGCCGGTGAAGTCGTGGGCCCGGAAGTCTTGTGCCCCGGGAACGGGGAGTTGAAGCGGCGTAGTACGGCCAAGTAGCGGCGTCCTACGGCCAATCGGCGACAAAGTCCGACCGAGGGGGTGGCTGACGCACGGTCAAGGTTTGACCGGCGGAGGGCCAGGGATGGCCGGCGGACGGCGAGGGATGGCCGGCGTCCAGCCCGTGAGGCGCGACGTACGGCCAAGGCGTGGGCCGCGTACGGCGGTGGAGTGAACCGCCGCGACGACGGTGAACTGGACCGGGCCGGGCCCCGTGCGGCCCCAGGGGGGCGGGCCGTTACGGGGCCCCGGTCGGTGGTCGGGCCCGGGCGGTGCTCCGGCCGCCAGGATCAGGCGGCGGCGTCGAAGCCGGTGTCGCGGGCGAGCTTCTTCAGTTCGAGCAGGGCGTGCTTCTCGATCTGGCGGATCCGCTCGCGGGTGAGACCGTGCTCCTTGCCGACCTCGGTGAGCGTGCGCTCGCGGCCGTCCTCGATGCCGTACCGCATCTTGATGATGGATGCGGTGCGCTGGTCGAGGCGCCCGATGAGACCGTCCAGCTCCTCGCTGCGCAGCAGCGTCATCACGGACTGCTCGGGCGAGACCGCGGAGGTGTCCTCCAGCAGGTCGCCGAACTGGGTGTCGCCGTCGTCGTCCACCGACATGTTCAGCGAGACCGGGTCGCGGGCCCAGTCGAGGACGTCGCTGACGCGGTCCGCGTTGGAGCCGAGCTCGGCGGCGATCTCGGCGGGCTCCGGGTCGCGCCCGTGCTCGCGGTTGAACTCGCGCTGCACACGGCGGATCCGGCCCAGCTCCTCGACGAGGTGGACGGGGAGGCGGATGGTGCGCGACTGGTCCGCTATCGAACGGGTGATGGCCTGACGGATCCACCAGGTGGCGTACGTCGAGAACTTGAAGCCCTTGCGGTAGTCGAACTTCTCCACCGCTCGGACCAGGCCGGCGTTCCCCTCCTGGATCAGGTCGAGCAGGGGCAGGCCACTGCGCGGGTAACGCCGGGCGACGGCCACGACGAGGCGCAGGTTCGATCGGATGAAGATGTCCTTGGCCCGCTCGCTGTCGGCGACGAGGGCTTCGAGCTCCTCGCGGGTGGCGTCCGCCCTGGCCTCCTCCTCGCCGTCGAGGATCTGCTGCGCGAACACACCCGCCTCGATGATCTGGGACAGCTCGACTTCCTTGGCGGCGTCGAGCAGCGGTGTGCGCGCGATCTCGTCGAGGTACATGCCGACCAGGTCGCGGTCGGCGATCTCGCCGCCAGAGGCGCGAACGCTGCGAGCCGCGTCGGTTCGGCCGGAGGCGGACGAACGACGAGCGGCGACGGCACGGGTTGCCATGCGTGCTCCCTTGCGATGGTGGGCTGGCAGGGTCGTATCTGGTCCTACGTGGGTCGTGATGCGGCCGCTCGGACACTCTCCCGAGTGCCCTGCTTCCGAAGGAAACAACGACTGGAATCAGGACAGAATTCCCAACCCGTCCCACTATTTTTCTGATCTTGCAGTACCCTGTGCCGCCGCAGGAGGAGGCGTGATGTCAGCGGAGCCCATAGAGGTGCAGGTCAGACCAGGAGTCGAGACCGACCTCGCAGCCCTCACCGACCTCTACAACCACTACGTCCGTGAGACGTCCATCACATTCGATACCGCTGTCTTCACTCCGGAAGAGCGCCGCCCTTGGCTGCTCTCCCACCTTGAAGACGGACGGCATCGCCTGATGGTTGCCGTCGAGACGGGTTCACAGCGGATTCTGGGATACGCCACGAGCAGCGCGTTTCGCCCGAAAGCGGCGTACGACACCTCGGTGGAGGTGTCGGTGTACCTCGCCCCGGACGCGGGCGGCCGGGGCGTGGGCACGCTGCTGTACAAGGCGCTGTTCGAGGCGCTCGCCGACGAGGACGTCCACCGCGCCTACGCCGGCATCACCCAGCCGAACCTGCCGTCGACCCGGCTGCACGAACGCTTCGGGTTCCAGCATGTCGGCACCTATCGCGAGGTCGGGCGGAAGTTCGGGCGGTACTGGGACGTGGCCTGGTACGAGAGGGGACTGTGAGGCCGCCGGGATCCCCGGGCTCGCTCGGGCGTCACTGCTCGGCGGCCAGGGCCTCCCTCATGGTCTTCGCGGTGGTGCGTGGGTCATAGCCCTCGGGTACCCCGTCGACCAGGATGATGTCGCCCTCGATGTGGCGTGCGCGCAGCGGGGCGATCTCCTGGTAGGCGGGTGAGTCCCACCAGGCGCGCGCCTCCGCGATACCGGGGAAGCCGATCACCACGACGGCTCCGGGCCAGTTCCCCTCCTTCACCTCGTGCGGGGTGACGTGCACGAGGAAGCGGCCGCCGTACGGCTCGAAGGTGGCGGGGATGCGTTCGATGTACTCGGCGATCTCCGGGTGCGGGGCGGCGTCCTTCAGATGGGCGATGGCGTAGGCGGGCACGGGCGTCCTCCGGTCGGTTCCGACGATCGACGCCTTCGAGCCTGGCAGGGGTACGGGCCCGGGTCGATGACCTGTCAGGTAAGCGACCCGGCCCGTGCTTACGCCTGTGGGGTCAGCCGAACTGCACCGAGCGCTTCGCCAGGCCCAGCCAGAAGCCGTCGATCACCGACTTCTGGGCGTCGAGTTCACCGGCGGCCTCGGCGGCGCCCATCGTGACGAAGAGGGGGGCGAAGTGCTCGGTGCGGGGGTGGGCCAGCTGTCCGGCCGGGGACTTGTGGAGGAAGTCGAGGAGGGCGTCCCAGTCGCGGGACTCCAGGGCGCGGTGGCCCCAGTCGTCGAACTCGGTGGACCAGGTGGGCACACCGGGCTGCCTCAGGGCGGCGAGGTTGTGGGTGAAGAAGCCGGAGCCGATGATCAGCACGCCCTCGTCGCGGAGGGGGGCGAGCTTGCGGCCGACGTCCATCAGCTTCAACGGGTCCAGGGTCGGCATGGAGATCTGCAGGACCGGTATGTCGGCGTCGGGGTACATCTCGACGAGGGGGACGTACGCGCCGTGGTCGAGGCCCCGGTCCGGGATGTCCTGGACGGGGGTGCCGGGGGCCTGGAGCAGCTTGCGGACCGAGGCCGCCAGCTCGGGGGCGCCCGGGGCGCCGTACTGGACCTTGTAGTAGTGCTCGGGGAAGCCCCAGAAGTCGTAGACCAGGGGGACGGTGTCGACCGCGCCGAGGGCGAGGGGGGCCTCCTCCCAGTGGGCGGAGACCATGAGGACCGCCTTGGGACGGGGCAGGGTCGCGGCCCAGGCGGCGAGTTCGCCGGGCCAGATCGGGTCGTCGGCGAGCGGCGGGGCCCCGTGGCTCAGGTACAGGGCGGGCATGCGCTCGGCGGTGGCGGCGGACATAGGGGTGACTCCCTCAACACATGCGCGACGCACACGACACACACGCCTCGGTGGGCCCGGCGGTCGCTTCTTGTCTCCTTGGTCGCGCCCGGCGCTGCGGGCGCTTGAGACCTCTCCCAACTCCCCAGTAGTTGAAGTCTCAATATTTGTTGTTTCACCTTACATCTCTATAGTTCAAATTTCAAGGAGGAGCCTCGTACAGTGGGGGCATGAAGACCGCATCCGCCGACGAAGAACCCCGCTGGCTCACCGACGAGGAGCAGCGCACCTGGCTCGCCTACGTGCACGCCAAGACACTGCTCGAAGACCATCTCGACCGTCAGTTGCAGCGCGACGCGGGCATGCCGCACCTCTACTACCACCTGCTCGTGGTGCTGTCCGACGCGCCGCAGCGGCGGCTGCGGATGACGGAGCTGGCGATGCAGACGAAGATCACGCGATCGCGCCTGTCGCACGCCGTGGCCCGGCTGGAGAAGAACGGGTGGGTACGGCGCGAGAACTGCCCCGTGGACAAGCGGGGGCAGCTCGCGGTCCTCACGGACGGCGGGTTCGAGATGCTCTCGAAGAGCGCGCCCGGGCATGTGGCGGCGGTGCGGCAGGCGCTGTTCGACCGGCTGTCGCCGGAACAGCAGAAAGCCCTCGGCGAGATCATGGAGATCGTCGCGCAGGGACTTCAGCCGACGGAGGCGGGTGCGGACTTGCCTTGGCTGCGGTAGGGGGCTTCCCGGGCGTGGACATGGGCGGGTGAGGGCGTGCGCGTGAGTGGCGTGCCGGTGAGCGGGGGCTGGTCGCACCGTTCCCCGCGCCCCTGACGGGGCGCGGGGTGGAGCGGGGGCTCCGGCCCCTGCTCCACCCCGCTCCGTCATGGGTGCCCGTCGCGTTCCGGTGCCGTGGTCAGTGGGCGATCACCGGGACCTTGACCTCGTTCGTCGCGTCCTCGCCCTCGGCCGAGGCCGCCGTCATGTCGGGCTTGCCCGTCGTGATGAGGGTGAAGGCGATGGCGGCGGAGGCCACGAGGATGGCCACGGCGAACCAGATGGCGTTGGTGTAGCCGTTGACCATGCCTTCCAGCTGGACCAGCTGGGCGGCCGGCTTCGAGGTGGCCGAGCCGATGTGGTCCGCGATGTAGGACGTGGTGGCCGAGGCGGCGATCGTGTTCAGCAGGGCCGTGCCGATGGCGCCGCCGACCTGCTGGGAGGTGTTGACCATGGCGGAGGCCACGCCCGCGTCACGCGGTTCGACCCCGTAGGTCGCCAGGGACATCGCCGGCATGAACGCCGTACCCATACCGAGGCCGAGCAGCAGCTGGGCCGGCAGGAGCAGGGTGGTGTACGAGGAGCCGACCTCCATCTGGGTCAGCAGGAGCATGCCGAGGCCGGCGACCAGGAAGCCCGGGGCCATCAGCAGGCGCGGCGCGACCCGGGTCATCAGGCGGGTGCCGATCTGGGTCGAGCCGATGATCATGCCCGCGATCATGGGCAGGAAGGCGAAGCCCGTCTTGACCGGGGAGTACCCCTTCACGATCTGCAGGTAGTAGGTCAGGAAGAGGAAGAGGCCGAACATCGCGATGATCGCGAGGCCGAGGGAGAGGTAGACACCGCCGCGGTTGCGCTCCAGGAGCACGCGCAGGGGCAGCAGCGGGGCCTTCACCTTGGACTCGACGAACACGAAGGCCGCGAGCAGCACCGCCGAGGCGACGAACAGGGTGATCGTCATCGAGTCGCCCCACCCGTCGGACTCGGCCCGCGTGAAGCCGTAGACCAGGGAGACCAGACCCAGGGTGGACAGGACCACGCCGGGGATGTCGAGCGGGGAGCGGTTGCGGCCGCCCTCCGGTTCACGGATGACCAGGTACGCGCCGACCGCGGCGATCACCGCGAACGGGATGTTGACGAAGAACGTCCAGCGCCAGTCCAGGTACTCGGTGAGGAAGCCGCCGAGGATCAGGCCCACGGCGCCGCCGCCACCGGCGATCGCACCGTAGATGCCGAACGCCTTGGCGCGCTCCTTGGCGTCGGTGAACATCACCGCGAGGAGGGAGAGCGCGGCCGGCGCGAGCAGCGCGCCGAAGACGCCCTGGAGTGCGCGGGCGCCCAGCATCATCGCCTCACCGGTGGCCGCGCCGCCCAGTGCGGAGGCGCCGGCGAAGCCGATCAGACCGGTGACGAAGGTGCGCTTGCGGCCCCAGATGTCGGAGATCCGGCCGCCGAAGAGGAGCAGACCGCCGAAGGCCAGGGCGTACGCGGTGATGACCCACTGACGGTTGCCGTCGGATATCCCCAGGTCCTGCTGGGCGGAGGGGAGGGCGATGTTCACGATGGTCGCGTCGAGCACGACCATCAGCTGGGCGAGGGCGATGAAGACGAGCGCTTTCCAGCGGTTGGCGTGCGCGTCGTCGGTCTCGGTTGTCTTGGCTGTGCCGACTGTTTTGGACATGGGGGTACCCACTTCGGGACTTCGTGACGGAAAGATCGGTATCGGGCGATGAAAAGGGTGTCGGGAAGGACGTCGGGAAGGACGTCGGGAAGGACGTCGAGAAGTAGCGGTCTGTCGTCGTCGACAGCCGGAAGATCGATGGGTCAGTTCAGGTCTTGCCTGGTGGTCAGGACGGGCAGGGCCTCCGCAGGTCCTCCACGGTCACGGGTGCGCCGGGCAGTTCGGAGGGGGCCGGGGCGCGCAGCCCGTCCAGGAACAGTTGCAGGTGGCGGTGGACGAAGCTGTCGACGCCCGCGCACTGGGTGCCGGCCGGCGGCCTGCTGAGCTGGCTGACGGCGATCATCAGGTCGCCGACACCCACGTCGGCGCGGAGCTGCCCGGCGTCCCGGGCGCGCCGCATGATCCCTTCGACCTGCTCCTCCAGGCGCTCGCGCGCCGCCTCGAGGTCGGGGTGGTGCTTGTCGAACGAGCTCTGGATCATCGGGCAGAGCGCGCTGACCCGTTCGTCGGCCGAGGTGTGCACGAAGCGCGAGAGCGCCTCGAACGCGTCACCGGTCTCGGTGAGCGCGGTCTCGGCCGCGAGGGCCGTGCGGTCCATGACCGAGCAGACGACCTCACGGACCAGTGCCTCACGGTCCGGGAAGTTGCGGTACAGCGTGGCGTTGCCGACACCGGCCCGGCGGGCGATCTCGTCGAGCGGCACCTCGGGGCCGAACTCCACGAACATCTCCCGGGCGGCGGTGACGATCCGCTCCCGGTTGCGCAGGGCGTCCGCCCGAGGGCGAGGCACCTTGCGACGCACGGCGGTGGCGGTGCTGCTCTCCACGGCGTACTCCTCTGCCTGATCCAGTGGTGTGGGGGGCGCCCGGTGACGATCCGGGGATGGAGTCCCCGTTTCGCTCGGACGAAGGGTTAAACGGGGAAACGATCCCCGGTTATTTCCCCGCACCGAAGACTTTTCGCGTGACCTGGGTCACATAGCGGCTGAGGGTGAGGGGTGAGGGTGACGGCCGCCGAGGCGCACCCCACGTTCGGCCCTTCCAGCGCGCGCCCGCGCACCGGTCGACCCAGGGTGATCGAGAGGGCGCAGCCTTGTCACCGGACGGCTGCCGTGGAGCGAAGGGCGCGGGCATGCAGCAGCCGTTCCGCAGAAGCGGGATACCTCCGCGCCGGATACGCCCGCGGCGGATACGTCCGGGCCGGCCCCGTCCACGCCGGATGCGTCCGCGCCGGCTCGTCGCGCTCGCGTCCGTCACCGCCCTCACGCTCGCGGTCAGCACCTCCGCCGGCGCGGGGCGCCTGATGGCGAAGGACAAGGCGACGGCCGCGGGGGCCACCGCCGTGGCCGGCGGTTCGGCGCTCGGCCCCTGCATGATCCGCGGCCCGCTCGGCACCCAGATGTCCGAGGGCATCCCGACCCCGCCCGGCTACTCCCGCTCCACCGGCACGGTCCGCGCCCTCAACCTGATGATCGACTTCTCCGACGCCCCCGGTGAGGGCAGCGCGATGGACCGCTTCGCGGAGTTCGCGCCGCAGACCCAGAAATGGTTCAGGACGAGCTCGTACGGCCGTATCGACTACCGCCCCGAGGCCCCGCTCACCGAGTGGCTGCGGATGCCGAGGTCCTTCCGCTCCTACGACATAGAGCGCGGCGCCCCCTTCGACCCCGGCTACCGCCGGCTGGTCCAGGACATGGTGCGGGCCGCCGATCCGCTCGTGGACTTCCGGTCGTACGACCTCGTCAACGTCCTCGTCACGCCGAACGCGGGGCCCTCCGCCCTCGACACCGTCCTGTCGGTGACGTTCGCGGGCAACCGGGAGGCGCCGGTCGCGGACGGTGTGCCGGTCTCCAACGCGTCCTTCGTCTACAGCCGCCAGGACGACGGCTCGGGCTCGTACGGGGAGACCGGGTACCGGGTCCTCCCCCACGAGAACGGCCATGTCTTCGGCCTTCCCGACCTCTACACCCACGAGGGCGGGGGCGCGGTGGGGCACTGGGACATCATGAGCGAGGACTGGGGCGTCGGCAACGATCTGCTGGGCTGGCACAAGTGGAAGCTCGGGTGGCTCGACGAGACGCAGGTGGCGTGTGTGGCGCACGTCGGTTCGGCGGAGTATCTGCTGACGCCGCTCGCCTCCGAGGGCGGGGCGAAGCTGATCGTCGTGCCGCTCAGTTCCCGTACGGCGTACGTCGCGGAGTTGCGGACGCGGGCGGGTAACGACGCGGTGGTGTGCCGGCCGGGGGTGCTCGTCTACCGGGTCGACGCGGCCGTCGACACCGGGAACGGGCCGATCAAGGTCCACGATGCGCGGCGGGACAGCGGGGGGTGTACGCGCAGCCCCAACGTCCACGCGGAGCTGTCCGACGCGCCGCTCGCCGTCGGCGAGACGTTCAAGGACGCGCGGGTGGGGGTGGAGATCGCTGTGGCGGGGGTGGATGTCGGGGGGAACCATCGGGTGGTGGTGAGTCGGCGGTGAGGGGGGTTGGGGGCGGTGCGGTGCGTGGGCGGGTGCGGGTGAGTGGGGGTTGCTCGCGCAGTTCCCCGCGCCCCTAAAAGCCCAGGCCCTGCGGGCCTGAAAGACCACGGCCCAGCGGGCCTGAAAGACCACGGCCCTGCGGGCCTGAAAAGCACGGGGCGCAGCCCCCGCTTTTCAGGGGCGCGGGGAACTGCGCGAGAAGCCCCACCCACCCG
>NZ_JAQYWT010000261.1:0-335 GCF_036322545.1 Streptomyces sp. SP18BB07 | reverse complement strand
TGCTTGCGGATACGACCGCCGACGCCGGTGCCCGGGTCGGAGCGCGGGTCGTCCACGTCCGCGGCGGCGAGGGTGGGCACCTGCGGGGGGCCGTTGGCGACCTCTGCGGTGGCCGGGGTGGCGGCTGACGCGGGGGGGGCGGCGGGGGGGGGGGGGGCGGGCGGGGCGGGGGGCCGCGGGGGCGCGGGCGGGCCCGCGGGCCGGGGCCGCGCCCCCCGCCCCCCCCCCCCCCCCCCCCCCCCGCCCCCGGGGCCCCCCCGCCCCCGCGCGGGGGGGGCGCGGGGCACGGGAGGGCAGCCAGGGCTGGGCTGGAGCGCGCCCGGCGCGCAGCCGCA